>NZ_CAXAHB010000009.1:0-35045 GCF_963968385.1 uncultured Oceanicoccus sp. | reverse complement strand
TGATCCCAAGAAAGGGATGGATATTGTCACCTACGACGGTAATGGTGGAACGCAAAATATCGGTGGTTTGAATTTTGAACCTGGACTCGTATGGTTGAAGACAAGAACAGGCCACAGTGGTAAGAGTCATGGTCTTTTTGATGTTGTAAGAGGACCGACTAAGTTTTTATCATCAGACTCTACTGCTGATGAAAATAGTTCTTACAACAATAATCTCACTTCTTTCAATCCTGATGGATTTACGATCGAAGATGAGCCTGATTTTAACACCGGCGGCAGAACCTATGTTGGCTGGTGCTGGCGAGCTGGCGGTCCTGCTGTTGCTAATGATGCTGGATCGATCACTTCACAAGTCTCCGCAAATACTGATTATGGGTTTTCAATCATAAAATATACCGGCGTTGATAATTCATCGGCGAAGACTATTGGCCATGGTTTGGGCAAGGTACCTAAGTTGGTGCTGATTAAAAACCTCACGGATTCAGAAGACTGGGCTGTTTATCATGCCTCTTTAGGCAACACTAAATATCTTCAGCTAAACTCTGCAGGCGGTGCAGCAACTTCATCTGCATACTGGAACGATACAGATCCAACGTCGTCGCTGATTACGCTAAACAACAGCAATGATGTGCAGCGAATTAACAGAGACTACATCGTATATGCGTGGAGCGAGGTATCGGGCTACAGCAAGTTTGGCAGCTACACCGGAAACGGTAGTGACGACGGTCCGTTCATAGAAACCGGGTTTAAACCAAGGTGGATATTGATTAAGTCAACTTCCGCATCAAATGCCAACTCTCATAGTCATTGGCTTATTTACGATACAGAACGCAGTCCCACCAACGAAGCTGACGATCTTTTATTGGCAAGCGGTAATAACGCAGAGTTCTCAGGCACCAATACAGGAATTGATATTCTTGACAACGGATTTAAGCTTAAAGCAGATACGGGTGGCTATGCAAACTTTAATACTAACCAATATATTTACGCAGCATTTGCGGATCGGCCAGGGAACAACTGGGACGTAAACAACATCGTCACCAATGAAGGTCTGACCACCAGCAAAACGCAGTTCGATGTGGTGACCTACACCGGCAACGGTGGAACCAACGCTATTGGTGGGCCTGTCTATAGCGCCACTAGCAATTTAAGTAATCCCGCTAACGTTTTTGATGGTGATACCAGTACTGGCAGTGTGTTTAACAGCACCGGCAACAGTGTCCTGACAGCGGGTTCTATGACTATCACCAGTTCGCTGGAGATCTTCCATAACCGCACAGGCAGTGATGGCATCACTGTAAATATCAACGGGACAAATTACACTGCAACGGGTCTAGGCAGCAACGGTTATCACACGATTCCAATTCCAGGTAGTGATTTGCCACTGACTACTACTGGCAATATCACTATTAAAGACAACCAATCTGGCGCACAATCAACTGTGTATGCAGTGCGTGTTGATTCAAGTGTCTTAGTAGACGGCACCGGCCCAGGTCTCAAGTTCCAGCCGGATCTCGTCTGGATTAAGAATAGAAATGGCGCCCATAACCACATGCTCTTTGATGTAGTACGTGGAGCAGGTGCAGACCTGATGTCGAACGCAACCTCTGCCGAAAGTTCTGGGGGTAGCAATGATTTGACTTCGTTTGACTCAAGCGGTTTTAGTCTTGGATCGAATAATGCTGTAAACCAGTCAACTAGAACTTACGTTGCTTGGTGCTGGAAGGCAGGTGGCACGGCAGTTTCTAACACTGACGGCAGCATCACCTCATCGGTATCTGCAAACGCTGCGTATGGTTTTTCGATTGTTAGTTACTCAGGAAACTCTGTCAACAATGCAACTATTGGGCATGGTTTAAACGGAAAAGTTCCAAAGCTAATTATTACCAAAAACCGTAGTGCAGCATATAACTGGATTACATATAGCTCGGCATTGGCCGCTACAAAGGTTCTTGCGCTTGATGCTACTAATGCGGCTTTTACGCCTAGCGGTGGTTATTACTCAAACGTTGAAGGCAGTACATATCAAGTCGTTCAAGGGAGTGCAAACCTGACAAACCTGAACAATTCAGGCGATGATTACATCGCCTACTGCTTCGCGGATGTCCCCGGCTACCAGCGCATTGGTTCGTACACCGGCAATGGCAGCAGCACAGGTCCTGTAGTTGTAACCGGCTTTAAGCCCAGATTCTTGCTGGTAAAAAACTTAAACGCATCACGAAACTGGGTGCTTTGGGATACGGAACGCGCCAATAACGACACGTTAAAAGCCAACTCAAGTGGAGCTGAGGAATCAAATTACCAAGTAGATGCGTTGCCAAACGGCTTCCAAATTAAAAATACTTGGAACGAGTTCAACGAAAACGGCGCAACTATTCTCTACCTAGCAATCGGAGATGACGAGATTGGGTCGGATGAGGATTGTCTAGTTGACGTACCAAATGCAGTCACTGCAGATGCGGACGCAACGGACACGACGGGTGGCTATCAGCGCGGCAACTACGCAGCGTGGAACCCGCTTGATTCAAATTTGACCCATAGCAACGGAAATTTAGATTTAACATCAATTGCTAATCAAACTTGGGAATCATGCAGAGCAACTATAGGCATGCCTAGTGGAAAGTTCTACTGGGAAGTAACTGTCAATAGCATGAGTCACACTAATCAAAATGTCATTCAACTAGGAATTGGTGCGCTTACAACACCTCTCGCTCCAGCTGATTCTGCAGCAGTGCCTGATAATTATGTTTTTGTTAATTACACCCAACAGAAATATCTTAATGGCAATGGTTCGTCTTATGGAAACGCTTTTGGAGTAGGCGATGTTGTCGGGGTTGCCTTTGATGCAGATAATGGAACATTAACTTTCTACATAAACGGAGTTTCTCAAGGTGTTGCGTGGACCGGCTTGAATGTCGACAAACTTTTTGCTCCCGTGATTACTTTAGGTCGAAGCAGCGCCAGCACCAGCATTAGTGCAAACTTCGGCCAAATGCGGTTCAAGTATCCGATTCCCACGGGTTACGCCGCATTGAATACCACGGCAATGACACCCGCGACGATTGCCGATGGTTCGGATTACTTTCAAGCAAAAACTTTTACTGGAAACGGTGGTACACAATCAGTTAGCGATTTGAAATTTAGTCCAGACTTTTTGTGGTTTAAAAACAGGACAGATAGCAGTGCAGCAGCACACCGCCTGTTTGACACTGTTAGAGGCGCGAGCAAAACTTTATTCTCTAACTTAACTAACGATGAACTTGAAGTAGCAAACTCTCTTACCTCATTTGACTCTAATGGTTTTACTGTTGGTAGCGGTAACTGGGTCAACGGTAGTGGTGACGGGATAATTGCTTGGGCATGGGACGCCGGATCATCAACGGTTAGCAACACTGACGGCAGCATTACTTCTAGTGTCAGAGCAAATCAATCTGCTGGATTTTCTATTATTGCCTATACCGGAAACGGGTCTTCTAGTGGCTCGACAGTAGGCCATGGTCTTGGAGCTACGCCTGATTTTTTAATTGTTAAGTCGAGAGACACAACCTACAGCTGGACTGTTTGGCACAATTCATTTACGGCCAAGCAGCTTATTTATCTCAACCACGATTACGGAATTCAAGAAAACAAGGATGACCATTTCAACAATACTTTGCCGACAAACCAAGTCTTTAGTTTAAGAGAATCTCCTGCAGTTAATTCCAGCGGTGATGATTTTATTTGCTATGCGATATCGGCTATTTCAGGTTATAGCGCGGTTGGTTCGTACACCGGGGATGGTACGGACCAGCATCACATTAATCTAGGATTTAGGCCAGCTTTTGTACTAATCAAGAGAACTGACACCGGCGCTTGGGTCTTAATTGATTCAGCCAGAAGTCCAACCAATGAATTTACAAATTGGCTGCGGCCCAATGAGTCTGAAGCTGAATCTACCAACAACAAATTCGATCTTGTGAGCAACGGGTTCGTGTTGAGAAAAAATGATAGTTTTACAAATCAAAGCACAAAGACTTTTATTTACATCGCATTTGCTGAAAACCCCTTCCAAGCCAATGGCGGGCTTGCTCGTTAAACTCACACCATCGGTCTAGACCCATGCCCTGGAAACTCGGATCACGCCGTATTGCCTATGACGTGCCTTTCACCAATGAAAGCACCGGCCAGCAGTACCCAGCCAACTGGATGCGCAAGACACCTGACAAGGTCAAGCGTGACATCGGCATGATTTGGGAAGAACCAGTTGCAACAAACTACGATCAACGGTTTTACTGGAGCGCAGACAACCCTAAGCAGCTGGATGACGTAACTGACGAAGAGGGCAACACCACCACAGGTCTCAAGACACTGTGGAAAGCAAACCAGTCGCAGATTGCTGGAATGTTGATTGCGCCGTCTGATTGGCGCGTCATCAAAGCTAAGGAGACTGGCAGCAACATGCCCGCTGCTTGGAAGACTTATCGCGCTGCTGTCCGCACTGCCTGCAATACACGTCAAGCTGAGATCGATGCTTGCTCTGACGTAGCTGCGTTAAAGGAGCTGTTGTTTGGCGACGCTCAAGTGCAGCAAACTGATGACGACGGCAACCCTGTGATGATTGCCAATCCGGCACTAGCAACTGCATGGCCTGAGCTGGCTGAAAGTTAAATCGCTATGTTGGCCACGGAAAACGTACAACTTCTTCCACATGAACAACCTCCTCATTGCGAGTGGTGTCGCCGCTACCGCCAGTGCGCTGGCATTGCCTGCCTATTCAAACGTCTACCTGAACCCAGAATTTAACGGCGCTAATTACGGCGACAGCTATCTTGGCGGCACGCTCACGATCGACGTGGGTTACGAAGGTTCAAGTGGCGCTTACAGCTACTACATCCAGGGAGGCCCGGCTCTGGTAATGCCAAATGGCACCGACAACGAGGTTGAATTTGCAGGCAAGTTCGGCGGTGCAATCCAGGCATCTGAAAACGTGTCTGTCTATGGCGAGCTGAGCGGCATCACTGGCGATGAGTTGTCAATTGGCAGCAAGCTTGGCCTTAAGTACAGCTTCTGAGCTATAACTTGAGCACCCCCTCGGGGGTCTCCTCACACGAGAGAAGAGCCCCGTGACACCTCCGGGGCTTTTCTGCTTTTTACCCATGCAAAAGGTTTTTAATTTATTGGGCACTGTGGGGTTCATCGTTTCGACAGGAACGCTGGCCATCGGCACTGCTGGTTACATGCAGCTGCCATCTCTCGCCAACAAATACATCAGCGAGCTGAAGCTAGAGCTGGTGCAATCAATGACAGAGATGATGCCTGTGCAGATTGACAAGGCCCTGCCCCAGGCGCCGACTGGCATTGGCCCTGCCGTGCCGATCATTCCGTAGTGCCGGAGATACCAGAGCTAACGGTTGGAGAGATAGGTGCGCCGCGCATCATTGCGCCCTACGTCATACCGTCACCGTCTCTTCCAACTGCACCGCCTGTTACCTCGGCCACATGGCCGGTAATTGATATGCCGGGCTGCGTCCGTGCCCGCATCAACTCAGGCAATGGCACTGATGCATTTACTACTGACCCGAAGGGCAACGTAACTCTGTGCCAGGGCAATGTTCCTACGTTCGAGGCGCTCGACTATCGGCCCCGTGAGTTTACGTGGGTGCAGCCACCAGCAGCGCCCATAAAAAAGCCGGAGGTCATGACACCCCCGGCACAACCCACTCTTCCACAGACGCCGGGCTCGACAGTTCCCGACACAACCAATGTGGCAAGGAAGCAGCCGTGCCCTCCGTTTGGCGCTGATCCCTTAGGCAGTTGGAACAAAATCGGTACGAAGGTACTGGCTGGTTATGAGTTAGTCGACGGTGAGTGCGTAAAGATCTGGGATCCTGCGCCCATCGGCCAGGTCATTAACAACTACATCCCAGACGCAGGGCCCACGGTCAGCGTTGCCCTAACCGCGGCCGTGGCCACTACCATCGCTATCTTCAGCAAGCCACTGGCGTCCATCTTGCAGAAGCTGGCCAAGCCTGTGACCAAGAAGGTGGTGAAGAAGCTGCTGCTTAAAAAGGAGAAACCGGTATCGGTGAGGGAGCGGATCCTGGCGCAACGAGATCGGAGTCGCGCACTAATGGCTTTGCGTCGGATGGTGGGTAAATGAATCTGTGCGTGTGCTGCTCCACAGGTATGGGCTTGAGCACAACGTCAGCACAAATGGCACGGAACGGGCTGGTTTCACTAAAGCCATAGCCCTCACGCAGGGCGGTCGAGCATGCCTTAAGTCTCGCAATCTCGTAGTTCAATCTTTTGTCAGCCAGCGCCTGTTCGTAAAGCTGGACTTGGCGGCGGGCCGCTTGCTTGCACAACTCAATGGGCTCACGGCCCAGGGGGATGCTGATGGTGGCAGTGATGCCACCGTTGACACTGAAGTTTGACTTCTGTGCCGTGCGTATCGGCTTGTAAAACAGGACTTCGCCTGGATTGTCAGGGATTCCATCGGGCCCATTCAGTCCAGTTTCAGGGTCAATCAACCCGAAGTTGTCACTGTTGTTATAAACAGGCTCGTTGTACGTCTCCTCCCATGGCTGTGCCCAGCTGTTAGTTGTTGATAAAAACGGAGATATGTTTAGTGTTGGCCCATCACATGTAATACCTGACCCATAGTGATACTTATGCTGCGCACTAGGTGTTACTTGCACGGCCTGATTAACCACTGAGCCGCTACTATTACTGATTGGACTTGCTGTTGCATTTACCTGCGCATTTACCTGCGCTGGATATAACAAAAGGAACAAGCTTGCAGCTATGCGTTTCATTGGCTGAATGTGCTGGTGGAATCAACGATGGTTTCGCTGTTGGTTTCACGCTGAATGATCGTGACGGACTCAAGCCCAGGCGCCGTGTACGTTTCCGCAAATTGGAACGCACCGCCCGGTGTGGCCAGCGACCAGGTCGGACGTGTCGACATGTCTAGTCCCAGCTGGCTGGTGCCAGCACCCTGGATGGTGACAGTCTGCCGTGTCGTACCGGTTGGATTGACTGGGCCTGACACGTTAAGACCTACGCCTGCCGCAGAGTATTCGTAGCCAGTGCGATACGAGTGGCTGGTAATTGTTTCCAACACCTTGGTCTTTGATTCTGTTCTGCTCGACAAGATCCCGCTTGTGAAATTTGGCACCACGGGTATGGCTAATGCTGGTGCAGGTGCCAGCAACAAAAGCAGAAAGACCGCACGCATTTACTTTGTCGTCAGCTCCACAATTGTCTGGCCTAATGCACTCGTACCTGCTGCACCTGGTGTGATTGTTAGAACACCCGAGGTCGCCAGCGTCCCCGCCAACCCAGTATTGGCGCCGGCGGCCGTGCTCGTCACATCCGAGAAATTAGGGATTGCGCCAACTGATGCTGCTGAATCGGGCACAGCATCGCCTTGGTAATAGGTTTGCGAGAACGTGAAGGCGTTGCCACTGGTCGCCTGCGTAGCGCTAGGTAATGTGATTGCGTTAACGCCGTTGGTGGCTGCCCCGAATCCACCTATTGCGTTACTGGTTGTGGTGCCACCCGAAGTTACCGAGGTGGCCACACCAGAGCCGCTGACTGAATAGGAGTTTGACTGCCTGATTGCACGGCTGACTGCGGCGTCAACTGACAACTGCACCGACGATTGAATCTTGTGGGTGAGGTCTGCCTCGGCTGGATTTGCGGCCAGCAATGTGACGCCTAACACCAAAAGGCTGCGCTTCATTTGATGCCAGTTTTGCTGTTGTTCTCCACAACGTTAACGCCAGTGCCTTCCTTTTTCTTTTTGTTGAGCTTGCCCAGGGCTGGTGTGTACGTCGCAGCAGTCCCCGTAAGCAAGCTGGCCGGGAAAGTTGGATCAACAGCCTGCTTAAAAATGCCCAGGTAATTGGCAGTCAGTATCGCCATGGACCAGGCCAGGATGCCCAGTCTGACCAGGTCACCCAGCCAACCGTGGTCATTCTGCTGCTGGTCTTCTTCTTGCTCAGCTGGACGTTGTTGTTCTGCCATTGTCGACGGAGCTACCGTTAAATCGTACCGACCACGTCGACATGCTCCTGCTCATCAGGCCAATCCTGTTTGCATTTCTGAAATCAGAGTCGTGCAAAAAGCTGATCGTTGATGTGCTCTACGCCATGGCCAAGGCGTCAGACAACAAGCTTGATGACCACATCGCAGCCATGGTCAAGCAGGCACTGCTGCCGGCGGCACCCAAAGCTTGACCTGCTTGGACTGCTCGCAATAGTCACCTACTCGCAGGATGCGAGCCAGCCTGGCTGTGCGTATGGCATCAGCTGCTAGCAAGCCTGCCTTCATGTATGCACCCACCACTGCAGGCCACATTTCCTGCACGGTAGTCTTGTCTTTCAAAATCTTGTTGGCAGTGACAGGGCCTACCCCTTTCACACCCTTGTAGCCATCGGTCGAATCGCCGGTGAGGGTCTGCGCCATCCATGCGCGGTCTGCGTCAAGCGAGGTGACCTCCTCGATCTGTTCGTTGACGAGCAACTTGCAGGGGACAGTGCGCATGTCCTTGTCGATCGACACGATGATCGGGTCAGGCACGCTGCCGTCAGTAGCAAGCAGGCCCATGCAATCGTCAGCCTCAAGCATCGGCTTGACCACTGTCGGGTAGGCATCGGCAATCCACTTACGCATGTCACTCAAGCCAAGGGGCTTGCGCTTGCCAATGCGGTTGGCCTTGTAGTCAGGGAACTCCACATGCCTGAACGTGGGGTAGCTACTCAGGCACACCAGCACATCACTGTCATCAGCGATGGCCCGGTAGTTCTCGATCATGGTGCACACCGTGTTGATCACATCGCCCTGGTCGAGGTGCAAGGTGTGAATGGTGTCGGTCCACCTGACGTCACGTTCGTTTGCTGAGCACCCGAGGTACAGCAGCCAGTCGCCATCAAGAAGCAGGGTCATAGTCCGAAGTAAGAAGACATGGGTACAGACAGGCGACCTGTCTTGCGGTCAAACACCAGCTCGTCCAGCGGTCCGGTCTCGCCACTGAATCTGTTCTTGAGCATGCGCAGCTGCAGCTTGTTGCGCTCATCGTCACCACCCTGCTGGTTGCGTTCTGCTCCGATACAAAGGTCAGAGAGCTGGGCTATGGCGTGGCTACCCCTAAGTTGCGACAGGCTGGTCTGCCCACCCTCTTCATGGCCGCGGCCTTCTGGTCGCTTGAGGTGTGACACCAGCACCAGCCCCACGCCTGTCTGCTCCACCACCTGCCGCAGCTTGGTGCATGTGACGTCCAGTGCACGGCGCTCGTCGAGATCGGAGATGCCACTGACCACGATGGTGAGGTGATCGACCACCACCACGTCGACACCCTCTGATGTAGCGAGGTATTTGATTTGCTCGACCAATCGGTCGGGGTCCATCGACCCGAAGTGGTCATAGAGAAACAGGTTGCCGGTGCTCATCAGCTCATCAAAAGCCGTGCGCACCTTTGGGTCTTTGACCAGGTCGGGCTCTAGGTGAATGGGCATGGAGATGTCCACGCCAACGATGCCTTGCAGTGAGCGTTGCATGCTCTCCTCCAGCATGAACACACCAACCTTCAGGCCAGCACGCAGGAAGTGGACGATCCACTCACGACAGATGCTGCTCTTGCCTGCGCCACTGCCCGCCGCCAGGGTCACCATCTCACCCTTACGAAAGCCATGCGCTGCAGCATTCAGCTTGGGCCAGGGGTACTGACACACAGCTGCTGCGCCTGGCTTGACCAGCTCTTCCCACAGTTCTGACGCATTGATGATGCCGTCAGGTCTGACAGGCGTGGCCTTCCACAACAGGTCACGCAGGTGCTCACCCTCGCCGGCCACCAGCATTTCGTTGGCGTCCTTGCGGGGCAGCCGGCAAATGGCTGCTTTACCAAGAGGCAACACCGACATGGCATCCTCCGCCGCAGCAACACCAGGATCATCTGAGTCAAAACATAAGACAACCCGATTGAATTGGCTAAGCCATTGAAGATTGGCGGCTAAGTATTTGCGTGCGGAAGATGCACCGTTGGGCAGAGATACAACAGGGAACTTGTTGCCTTGCACCTGCGACACACTCATTGCATCAATTTCACCCTCGGTCACAACACAGAACATGTTTGTTCCGTTGCCGTGGTTCTGTCGCCATAAGTGTTGGCCGAACAGTTGCAGTTGATTGGTTGATCCAATCCACCTGAACCGCTTGTCTTTGTACCGCAGGTGTTGCGCTGCCTTCTTGCCCAGCTGGTCCCGATAGGTGGCGACCTGCACCAGCTCGTTGTTGTGCGTGGTGGTGCCGTACTCAAACAGCTTGGTCGTGTCTAATGACAGGCCACGGCGCTCAAGGGCCAGTGGCTTTACAAAGTTCAGCAGCTCCACTTTGGGTTCAGGTGTTGGTTGGTAACGGGGCAGGCGCTCAGGCTGGGGGCTTTTCTCAATGACTGCATCGCAGCTGTAGCAATACAAATGCCCGTCGCTAAAGCGTGCTGCGTTGTCCTTGCTGCCGCACTGCGGGCACGGCTCATGCTTTAGGAACTTGGACTTGCGCTTCTCCTTCATCAAACCAGGCAGTAGGGATGTGCCCTTCGCACCAAGCAAAGCCATGGCGGTCAGCCCATTGGCCATAGGTCAGCGACCGTGGCGCTTTACTGAGCTTGACCTTGGCGTTCTGGAAGCAAAGGCGGATGTCTGCGTCAGGATGGCAGGCCTTTACGGCCAGCATCTTGCGCCGATCCTCGGGGCTGAACAGTCCCTTGGTCTCCACCATGCAGCTGGGCAGGATGAAGTCAGGTGTGTAGATAGCCTCGATGCGGTAGGGCAGGGCCCGGCTTTCGTATTGGAAAGCAAGGCCCCGCTTGTTCAAGCTAGAAGCAACGTTGGCCTCGAACTTGCTGCGGTATCTACCAGTCGCCTGCGTTATCCGCCTCCGGCTCTGTCTCCTGGACGTCGCCTGCCTTAAACCCTGTGCTTTCCGCCTGAAAACCAAAGCTGCTAGCCCCTCTGCTGTACTCAACAAAGTTCAGGATCTGTGCGCCGAGCACTTTGCATGTGACACCCGTGCCCTTGGGCCCGGTGTAGCCAGACGCCACGAAGTTGAGGCGACCTGTGGTCTCGGGCCCCATCTTCTTCAGTGGTGCACGGTTAGGGATTGGCTTGCCCTCGCTGTCGAACAGCGCCACCTCTGCTGACCAAGTGGTGCCGTCGTTGCGCACGCCATTGGCCTTGCGCTTCATCTTGACGGAGAACACTGCCCGTTTCTGGTCGTCCTCTTCAAACTTCCAAGGCTTGTCATTCAGCTCCAGCTTCTTGCCAGGGCCAGTGCTTG
Source organism: uncultured Oceanicoccus sp. (assembly GCF_963968385.1). Taxonomy (NCBI): domain Bacteria; kingdom Pseudomonadati; phylum Pseudomonadota; class Gammaproteobacteria; order Cellvibrionales; family Spongiibacteraceae; genus Oceanicoccus; species uncultured Oceanicoccus sp. The sequence continues at coordinate 23,729 of NZ_CAXAHB010000009.1, read as the reverse complement.
CCAGGTGCTCGAGATAGCTGGCGTGATACGCCTCCAGCTCCTGCTCTAGATCGCTTGCGTCCTTGGCATCGATGTGTGCCGTGACCTTGTAAACAGCTGGCGGGTACTTGGTGTCTGGTTCAACCAGCCAGGCGTAGGTCAGTCGACAGGGCGGTGTGGTGAACGTCTTGGATTCGAAGTCAGCTTTCATGTGATGAAGTAATCAGATGATTTCACTTGTGAGAGATCGAGCTGCCCTGTCACAGGACAAGGCAACTCGGCACCCCTTCTCCGGGCGAGCTGGTTAGACAAGGAGTCAAGCCAGCTTTCGGAGTAAAGCGCAGCAAATGCTGCCCGGACAGAGTCGCGCAGTTGTTCCATTTCTGCAGGTGTTGTCACAAAACAGTCATGAACACCGGCCACGTTGGTGACGCCGTGGTCTTTCGCATGAAGCGTGGCCATCGCCATGTGGCTGGCGTCCATGCTGTGCAGCACGTTGGGTGACAGCGCATTAGCCATGCGTTTGGTGTCCAGCTCGACGTCATCGTCGACGTTGATCTTGATGTCCATCTGCACGTCAGACAGGTAGTGCATGCGGATGCGCTTGACCTTGGCTGCCATGTACTTCTGCTGCACCAGCAGCCCGCTTGGCGTGGTCCATTGCAGTGGTTCGTTGTGCTTGCCTGCGTCCTTACCAATGGCACGGAACCACTTCATCGCCTGCTCAGCAGGGCCGATTAATGCAACTGCCTCACGATGCAGGATGCGTGCCATGAAATGCACGGTGCTCATCGCACCCTTGCGTGTGGCCCACGTCTTGCCGTTGAACAGTTCGTTGCTGCGCTCAACAGCCCAGTCGTAGCAGTTAAAGTAGAAGGCACTGTGTGTTGCTGAGTACGGCAAGCACATGACGACAGGCTTGGCTAGCGAGCGGTCAGGCTGCAGCTGCAACCACTTGCGTGCATCAGAGTCATCGCTTGCACGCAGCGCAGCCAGCACTCGTGCAATGACGCTGCCGTAGATGTCTTGCGGCTGCTCTGATGGCAGCAGGTTGACAAGCCTGCCCATCTCCTCGTTGCGCAGCAGTGCGCTGTAGTGCTGGATGCCACTGCATGTGCAGTCCAGGGTGACGGGCAGCTGGCAGACGTAGCCGTAGCCTTGCCTCTTGAACTGCATGTAGCTGCGGCAGAAAGCAAGGAAGCACCACGGCTTGTCGGCTCGCATCCAAAACTCAGCGTGCGCCCATGGGTCAGTGCCGCAGGCCACAATGTGCTGCTCCTCTTGATGCACCCAGTCGATGCGTGATTGGAAGTCGAGCTTGCCGTGGCCGTACATGTTGGCGCCGTGCACCCGCAGCCAGTCCGCTTGCTTGCTAGTTGTGATGGGCTGCCCGTCGCTGAACAGCAGCAGGCACCGGCTCACGTCGTTGCCCTGGGGGTTGAGGTACGGCGGCCTGTAGTAGTACCGCCCCCTGAAATCCAGGCTCATCACGAAGTACAGGCGAGGCTCGTCGATGAATCGCTTGGCTACCCACAAGCACTTGGCAATGGCAATGCGTGCGGTGCGTGTCTTGTCGTTGCGCTCGTGGATGCGGCGTGCATTGATGCGCCACTTGATCACACCATCACTGTCCTCAGGCAGGTGCTTGGGGTATGGCGGCACCGGCCAGCCATCCCGTGGCATCAGGCATCCAATCTCCAGGCTGTTGTCATAGGCATGCAGCACCTGGTCGAGCATCCATGCGTTGACCTGCCATGCCACGTTTTGTTGTGCGTTGGCAGCCAGCAGGTATGGCTCATCACCCTTAGTGTGCTGTGCCACCAGCTCAGCGTTTGACTTGAGCAGCGTGAGCGGGATGCTGTCAGTGAGGTAGCCGCCACTCAATGGCGACGTCCATGGCCGCGGCTCAACCACCATCGGCAGGTAGCTCGGTGTCATCAGCCGCTGCTGCTCGTGCACGTTCTCCACCCACGCCATGCACTGATCAGTTGGCCGGACCACACGACGGGCTGGCTTGTAGCTGCGGTCCAGCACAATCTCGATGATGCCTACCTCTTTTGCGATTAACTCAACAAGAAAGACACCCGATGCCATGCGCTCTCGTGGGTGCCACTGCTCCGTGTTCCGCATATGGCTGATCGCAGCGACCTGATGCCGTCGTCGGCTACGGCCGCGCCGAAAGGTGCGCAGCTCTTGTGCGCTTGCGCGATCCAGCATCGTCTCAATCCAGAGCTTCTCAGCCAGCTCCGCTGCGACGTGGTGCAACGTATTGCAGCTGCTGAGCGTGTCGACCACCACCCGCATGGCAGTTGCAGCGACCTGCTGGGGTGGAAGGTGTGTCACGGGTGCAAGCAGGGCGAACGCGCGGCCCGCCTTGCCTGCCTCGATGCGCTTGCGCACAGCACGCAGGTGCATGACCAGGCGGTCGACGCCGACAGCAGTCAGCGCCTCCCCCCACTTGCTGAGTGATTGCATCCGCCCCTTGCGGTGGCGGTTAGCGATCAGCTCAACTCGATCCCGCCCGAGCGTGAGCATTTCTCGCTCGAGCTGGAGCTGGTCTGCCGTTGACCTGTTCAAGCTTGCGGATTGCATCTCGTAGTTGTGGCTTTGCGAGGTGTGCGTACTTCTCTGTCTCCGTGATGCTCTTGTGGCCCAGGATTTCCTTGACCACATACAAGTCAACGCCTTGCTGCACCAATCGACTGGCGCAGGTGTGGCGCAGCATGTGCAGCACCCAGTGGTTGTCGTCCTCCATGCCCAGGTCACCGCGCGCGCAGTCCCAGACGTACTCGAGGTGCCCACGGTGCAGGTTGTAAAACAGCGAGCCGTTCTGATTGCGTCGCTTGCACCGACGAGCCACGATCTGCCGCACTCGATCAGTCATGGGCACCGACCGGGGCTTGTCTGCCTTGGTCTTCCACACGCTGATGATGTTGTGCTCCAGGTCCACGTCGGCAGGGATGGTGCGGAACAGTTCACTAAGTCGCATGCCCGTGTCCATCAGCACGATCAGTGCCTCGCACACGTTGATCTCCTCAACGTTGCAGCACCAGTTGATCAGTGCGTCCTCTTCCTCAACAGACAGGCAACGAATCCTGCTGTGCGAGACCTTGAGTGTCGGGATGTGCGGTGTTCTGCTGCACCCATCACGCCGTGCTGCGTCTGTGTAGAGAGCCTTGAGTACAGACAACTTGCGGTTGATGGTGGCTGGCTTGTTGCCAACGCCTTTGAGCGCCTCGATGAAGCCATCAACGTCGGTAGTGGTGATGTCATCAAGCCGTTTGGCTGTGCCGAAGTGGTCGAGCACCATGCCCAGGTTGGACAGGGCTTTGCGCTCGTTGCTTGAGCCAGCAAACCGCACCTGTTCAGAGCAGGTTGCGGCCTCTCGCAGTGTCCAGTTAGGCATTGTCTGCACCTCGCATGTATGCCTCTCGTGCCAGCTCAATCTGTTTGCTGCTGAGCTGCTTGTCCTCGGCGTATTGCACCAGCCAGGCGCTAAACATGCGCTCCCGTAGCTCACCCAGGGTTGCACCCATGGGCGGAGCGTCGGGCAACATGCACCAGTGCGTCGCACCTTGGCGGAATTGCCAACCGTGATACGGCCCGCTCATCCACTTACCGATCGGGTCATAAAACAGGATGTGGCCCTCGTTGTTGGCGTGTGCTCGTGTTGGCTTCTTGTCTTCCAGGGCATAGACAGGCCCTAGTTCAACGTTCATTGGTTGTCTCCGTGGTGGTTTGTTGGATGACGTGTTGGCCCCACAGGGCACAGATCACCGTCATCTGAGTGGATGGTTTGTTGCCGATGTTGTCCTCGTACCAATCGCGGAAGAGCGCGCAGAGTTCGAGCTTTCTTGTGTTCCGATCCATGCGAAACCGTTGATGAAGAAAAGCGCAGCCCACACAAGAGCATGGGCTGCTGTGATTGCAAGGGCTGAACCCATCAGCAGCAAGCCAGAGCGGCGGTGTTGTAGACCTGAGCAATGGGGAAGCTGTGGCCCTCTAGGTCGCTGTTCCTGTAGAAGTACAGCTGGCAACCGCGTGGGTCGCCCTGGTGGTAGATGTGGCCGCCGCACTGCTCAGCAATCTCACGGGCTGCAGCCAGCCAGCGAGACTCACGGTCCGGGATGACGTAGCCGCGGCGTGTGGGTGTGCCGGTGTAGTCCGGCAGGTAACGCCTGGGCGTGTTGTCGTCGTCCCATTGAATGACGCCGTTGCACTCGTCCTCTGCCCATTGCTGGAGCTTGCGCTCCAAGCGGCAGAGCTTGGCGAAGGCTTCGGCTGGTATGCGATTTTGCACAGATGACTCCGTGGTGGCGGGTTGAGTGGTGCTGTGAGGGCACCAGAGAGCCCCGTAGGGCTCTGGGTTGCCGTCAGTAGTGGCAGCGGGCCATGGTCGAGCAGGGATTGGTTAGCCAGTCCGGCTCGTCCTCTGCGTCCAGCTGCTTGGCGTCTGACACCTCGTCTTCCAACTGCTGGGCCAGGCCCTGGAGCTGGTCGACGTCGATGATCCTGTCGAGGATGAGCAACAGGTCCGACGCCATGCCCTCTGGGTCGTCGTTGCCCATGTAGTAACGAGCGAACGATGCAAGGGCTGATTCGAGCTGGGGTCTGTCCATATCAGTACCCCAGGAAGGACAACAGGCCGCGGCCGTCGCGGTTGATCACGGCCAGCATCTCCGATGGGTTGCTGGTGTACTCGTCGATGTTGCGTAGAACTTCGTCGTAGTCGTTGCCGTGCTCCTGGAACAGCTGGCGGGTGGCATCGAGTGACGCCTCCCCGTTGCGACCGCAGGTCTCGAGGAAGGACTCCTCATAGGTCATGGGATTGACTCCGTGGCGGGTGGTGGTCCCTGCATCTGGTTTGAGCCTGGGCGGCTAAACGAACAGAAGCAGAGGCATGGGCTGGTTGCCCACCCCGTCATCCTACCACCGGTCGGACTTGATGTCCCCCTGGCCCCTTGCAAATACTGCGGATTGAGACCCCGGAGGGGGGTGAAGCGGCCGGCTGCCCTATGCGTAAACCCCTCACATTTTTCCGGCAGAAATCAGCCCAAGTGGTCCATAGAAGGGCTCTTATAGGGATCTAGTAGGGGGGCGGCTGTTCTTCATATGGGGACAGTGAGTGATAGCAAGGGGTTTCAGGGTGTGTATATTCGGGGTGTGCAGATCATGCAGAGCTGCGCAGGCCTCTTACTCCCGTGGCGGGTTGAGGGGCCACAAAATTCTTCGATATGCTGCAGATACAGCGAATAAGCAAATGGCTGGAGATCTGCAGGAGTTACTAAGTGATCTGCATGCGAATCTTGCGCAGCACTTAAAAGACAAGCTGGACGAGGGAACGATCAATACAAGTGAATTAAATGTGCTGCGGCAGTTTTTAAAAGACAACCAAGTGAGTGCCCAGCCGGCAGAAGGAACACCGTTTGGTGATTTGGCGAAGGCACTACCTGACATTGAGAACGTGGTGTCCTTCAAGAGGAAGGCCGGTTAATGAAGAAGACGGCATGGCAGCCGCTACCCGAGCCGTTTAACGAGGACTTCCGGTATTTCTTGGTGGTGGTGTGGCGGCATCTGCAGCTGCCTGATCCGACACCAGTGCAGCTGGACATTGCGGAGTACATGCAGGACGGGCCCAGCCGGCGAATCGTTGAGGCGTTTCGGGGTGTGGGTAAGAGCTGGATGGCTGCGGCCTACACGTTGTGGTTGTTGAGGAATGATCCGCAGAAAAAGATCATGGTGGTGTCAGCCAGCAAGGTGCGAGCTGATGACTTTGCGCAGTTCTGCCTGCGGTTGATTCGGGAGATGCCGTTGCTGCAGTGCCTGGACCCAGACCGGGATGACCAGCGCAGTGCAAGCAATCGTTTTGACGTGCGTCCCGCCATACCGGATCAAAGCCCGTCAGTGAAGTCCGTAGGGGTCTTTGGCCAGCTGACCGGGTCGCGTGCGGATCTAATTCTTGCCGATGACACCGAGGTTCCGAACACCAGCTGGACCGTGAGCATGCGGGAGAAGCTGATCGCCTGCGTCGGTGAGTTCAACGCCATCTTGAAGCCGGGCGGCGAAATCATGATGCTGGGCACGCCCCAGACAGAAGAGAGCATTTACAACAAGCTGCGCATGCGCGGCTATGACTGCCGGATCTGGCCGGCTCGGTATCCAAAAAACCCGGCCAAATACGGCGACTGTCTCGCGCCGATGATTCTGGAGGCCTGCAAGGACAGCGCAAACCAGCCAACAGACCCCGGCAGGTTTTCTGACCTGGACCTTTTAGAGCGCGAAGCGTCTTACGGACGCTCCCAGTTCACCCTGCAGTTTCAATTGGACACGTCTCTGTCCGACCTGATGCGGTTTCCGCTGCGGGTACAGGACTTGGTCGTGTTGGAGGTGGATGATCATGCACCGGAAAAGGTGGTGTGGTCATCAGGCGCTGAGTACCGCATCACCGATCTGCCGTCAGTTGGTTTTAGCGGTGACTACTACCACCGCCCAGCGTTCATCCATGGCGAGTGGCTGGAGCTGGATGGCTGCGTCATGTTTGTTGACCCGTCAGGCAAAGGCAGTGACGAAACGGCTTACGCAATCGTGGGTCAACTCAACGGCAACCTCTATGTGCTGGAGGTGGGTGCGTATGCAGAGGGCTACACCGACGTCGTTCTGGAGGGCCTAGCAAAGGCTGCAAAGCGCCGGAACGTCAACTTGATCCTCCTGGAGGACCAGTTCGGCCAAGGCATGTTGCAGAGCCTCCTGCAACCCTTTCTGCGGGAGCACCATCCCTGCACGATTGAGCCGGTGCGCAGCAACGTGCAGAAGGAGCGGCGCATCATCAACGCCCTGGAGCCGGTCATGAACCAGCACCGGCTGGTGATTAACCGTTCAGTGATTGAGCAGGACAGCCGCGGCCGGGATGACGAATCAGTGGAGACGTCTCTGGCCTACCAACTGTTTCACCAGTTGACCCACATCACCGTAGAGCCTAAATGCTTGCAGCATGATGACCGCCTGGATGCCCTTGCAGGTGCCATCCAGTATTGGAATGAGTCGCTGGCTATTGATGAAGACCGAGCAATCAAGGAGCGCCAGGCCGAACTTTGGGATTTGGAGCTGGAAGCGTATATGGGAAACCTTGAGGGAGCACTTGATGCAAAGGTATTGGGGATACCGTTGGATCAATTGGGGAGATCCGATGCAGAAGAGTGGATCCAACTTGCAGGTCGATAAGCCACGGGCTTACGTCGTGCGGTTGCCGGGTTCATTTCTTGGTGAATGGGGCACGCTGAACGCCAATGCGTTTCAAACTGTGGTCTTTGCAACTTGCCCTGAGAACGCATTTGAAATTGCCAGCATTACTGACACCTGGCAACAGCTACCTTTTCCTGTTGAGACCTGTCAGGTGTTCCCAAAAGACGTGCCATGAGAGATGACAGCCAATGGCCGCCGCTGGATGAATCAATCCTCAAGCGTTTAGAAGAGCAGTACCCAGAGAAATGTCCTGAACCAGACTGGACTGATCGCCAGATCTGGCTTTATGTGGGGCAGCGCAGTGTGGTGCGCATGTTGCGCGCCGTTTATTCTGAGCAAAACAACGAGGACTGATCATGTGCGGTGGTGGCGGCGGCAGATCTAATGACAACAGGGCTGCTGAAGAAGCCGCGCAACAGCGCCATGAAGAGCAGATGCAACTGCAGCGCGATCAAATGGCGCAGCAGCAACAGCAGTTTGAGGCGCAGCAAGAATTAGCGCAGCAGCAATATCAAGATTCTTTGGCGCAGATTGCAGCATCGACAGGTGGTGGTGGCGCACCCCCTGCCAATCCCATTGCACAGGTAGCTCCGCCGCCACCAGCAGTTGCGCAAGCGCGCATGCCTAACGCCACAGCAGATCCTCTTTACAACAGCAGTGCCGCAGCACCACAATCGTTGGCAATTGCGCCGCGTCGCTTACAGGCAGGCTCTGGTCGCCGTCGTTTTAGGAATCCAGTCAACGTGGCTGGTGGTGCTGGTGGTCTCAACATTCCGGCTTGATAAATGCGCCTAAATCTGACGAGCAAGGTTGATCGGCAACCCAGTGACTACGGCATGGGTCGCCATTCCGCAGCTGATCGCTACGAGCAACTGTCCGGCAGCCGCTCGCCATTTCTGCAGCGCGCCCGTGATTGTGCCAAGGTCACGCTGCCAGGTTTAATTCCTGACGACAACTACGGTGAACACGGCAGCTTTAAGACGCCGTATCAAAGCCTGGGTGCACGCGGTATCAACTACCTGGCGTCGCGTTTGTTGATCACACTGTTTCCGCCAAACAGTGCGTTTTTTAAGCTTGAGGTCGACAGCCTTGCGCTTCGGGTAGAAGAAGCCGGGCCTGAAATAAAGACAGAACTCGACACGGCCCTAGTCAAAGTCGAGCATGCTGTCATGCAAGTCATGGAGGTGGCCAATGGTCGGGCCTCAATGCACGAAGCTTTCAAGCATTTGCTCGTCGGCGGCAACGCTCTGCTCTACGTCTCCGACGAAGGAATCCGAGTTATTCACTTGGATCGCTATGTGCTTTGCCGTGATCCTATGGGTCACGTCACTGAGATTGTGGTTAAAGAAGAGGTCTACCCGGAGGCTCTCCCGGCAGGTTTCTACGATGAAGATGAGGGCGATGAGGACGATGAATACAGTGATGAGCCCTCGAAGAAGACGCTAGCGATCTACACCTGCGTCAAGTTCTACAACGGTGAGTGCCATTGGTATCAGGAGTGCAAAGGCAAAGAGATTCCTGGCACCCACGGCAAGTCGTCTGAAGAGAACAGCCCCTGGATTCCATTGCGCTTTGATCGCGTCGACACCGAAGAGTACGGTCGCAGCTACACCGAGCAGTATTACGGCGACTTGCTGGCGCTGGAGTCGCTGTATCAGGCAGTTCTAGAAGGCAGTGCGGCCGCGGCCAAGGTGCTGTTCTTGGTCAACCCCAATGGCACTACGCGGCCACGGACCCTGGCTAGCGCAGCCAACGGCGCCATCGTCCAGGGCAACGCAGCAGACGTCACCGTTATCCAGTCGCAAAAGGGCCAAGACCTGCAGATTGCTAGCGCCACTATTGATCGCATCGAGTCGCGCTTGCAATTTGCGTTCATGCTCAACACTGCGATTCAGCGGCCTGGTGAACGTGTGACCGCAGAAGAAGTGCGTTACATGAGCCAGGAACTTGAGGCTTCTATTGGTGGCCTGTACTCAATCCTGACTCAGGAATTGCAACTGCCATTGGTGCGCAGGCTGATGCACATTTTGCGCAAGCAACGCAAGCTGCCGCCCTTCCCTAACGGCCAATCTGGCGAGCCTTTGGTCAACCCAAAACCAGTTACAGGCCTTGAAGCAATCGGCCGCGGCGATGACCGCAACAAGTTGGTTGATTTCATAACTACGGCGCAACAAGCATTAGGGCCGGAAGTTATGACTAAATTCATCAATGTCGACGAAGCGTTGCGTCGCTTGGCGGCAAGCGGTTCTATCGATACAACCAACCTGGTGAAAACCCAGGAACAGTTACAGCAAGAAGCCGAAGCTGCTGCACAAGCTCAACAGGCAATGCAGCAGCAGCAAATGATGACTGACATGCTCAAGTCATCAGCCGCCGGCCGAATTGCCGACAACTACACACAACCAGGAGCACCCTATGGCCCGCAGTTCACGGAAGAAGGAGGAGTCCCCGGACCAGTCCCCAACAGCCTCCCAGACATCAGCCTCGGAGGAGCAGTCCCAGGACAGCCTAGTGGGCCCACCGGCGACGCCGGAGCCGCCGGCTGAGTACGAAGTTATTCAGATCGGCGAGATCCCTGAACCCAAAAAAGTAGAAGTCGAGAAGCCCGTCGTTACTGTCGACAAAGACGGCACCATCCAAATCAAATAGGAGTTACATGCCTGAACCCGTAACCATCAAGACCGAACCAACGCCTGCAATGGCGCCAGACCAGGAGCAAGCTCCTGAAGGCGATATTCAAATTCAGGGCGAGGAACAGCTTCTTGCTGGCAAGTACAAGAACGTCGATGAGCTGGTCAAGGGCTACAAGGAACTTGAGGGCCAAGTTGGCCAGCAAGCGCCTGAGCCTGAGCAACCAGCAGAAGAAGCCGGTGAAGTTGAAGAGACTGACCCGGCTGATGCCAATGCCATTTATGGCGAAGTTGTTGGCACCCGGCTGACTGAGGCTGGCGTCGACTTTCAGGGCATGAACAGCCGCTGGCAAGAAGCTGGTGCGTTGACTGACGAGGACTACGTCAGCCTTAACGATGCTGGCTTTAGCCGCGACATGGTGGATGCCTACCTGTCAGGCTTGCAGTACCAATCCAACAAGGATGCTCAGCTTGCGTCACAGCAAGTTATGGACATCAAGACTGAGTTTGGTGGCGAGCAGGCCTACACAGAAATGGTTCAGTGGGCTAGCTCTAACTTGTCTGAGGCTGAGATTGGCGCCTTTAACAAGGCCATTTCGTCACCTGATGTCGAGCAAGTTCGCTTTGCTGTGGCCGGTCTAAACAGCCGGTATCAGAACCAAGCTGGCATTGAGCCCAAGCTTGTTGGCGGCAAGACTGCGCGCAGTACCGAAAGCAAGTTTGAGTCCACAGCCCAGTTGGTAGAGGCGATGAACGATCCTCGCTATCAAACAGACCCTGCCTATCGGCGGAAGCTAGAGGAGAAGTTGAGTCGATCAAATGTCTTCTAGGTGCATGCCCTGGTTTACCCAGGGCTTTTTTATTGGGTATATTTCTAATACCTAGACCCCTCACGGAAGCTCTGGCCCTCTGCGGAGGACACCCTTTGTGAAGGTGTTGGCGACGGGTAGCAACCATTCATTAACTACAATCCGTGGCTAATTTCACTGCCTCTCGGCTTGGCCTAGTCAATACTACGGGCACTTCCTACGACGCCTTGTTCCTCAAGGTATTCGCAGGAGAGGTACTTTCTGCCTTCAAGAAAAGCACAATCTTCGAGGATCTTCATGTCACTCGTAGTATTGCTTCGGGCAAAAGTGCACAATTTCCAATCATTGGCCTTAGTTCAACTGCATATCATACGCCTGGCACTCAGCTGACAGGTAACGCCATCAAGCACGCAGAGGCAACTGTGCTGATTGATGACAAGCTGGTGAGCAATGTCTTCATCGCAGATATTGATGAAGCCAAGAATCACTACGATGTGCGGGCTGAATACACCCGTCAAATGGGTAATGCACTGGCATACACATTTGACCAGAATGTGTCAGCAATGGTCGCTAAAGCAGCTCGTACCACTACGAACTTCAACACCGATCTGCCTGGCGGTTCTGCCGTTAACATCACTCCTTCCTCTTCTAACAAAGCAAACATCACAGGCGCACAACTTGCGACTGCGTTGTTCTCTGCTGCGCAGAAGATGGACGAGAACTCAGTTCCTGAGGATGATCGTTACTGCGCTCTTGCGCCTCGCGAATATTACAAATTGGTCCAAGAGACCAACGTGATTAACCGCGATTGGGGCGGCCAAGGCGCTTACGCCGAAGGCACCGTGCTGAAGGTTGCCGGCATCCAGATTGTTAAAACCAATCACCTGCCGACCACCAACCGTTCTGCTGCTTCTGGCGAAAACAACGACTACAGCGCCAACTTCACCAACAACGTTGGCCTGGTGTTTAACCGTCAAGCCGTCGGCACCGTCAAGCTGATGGACCTGAAGATGGAGCAAACAGGGCAAGACGTGCATGCTCTTTACCAGGGCACGTTCATGGTCGGCTCTATGGCTCTCGGCACCGGGATCCTGCGTCCTGACTGTGCAGTTGAGATCACCTTCTCTTGACCGTATCCTGAAGGGGCCTACGGGCCCCTTTTTTATTGGAGATCACCATGCACAAGAAAGGAAGCAAGGGCGGCAAGAAGGGCGGCACTAAGAAGAAGGGGTACTGATGCCTGCCAAGAAACGGGGCCTATACGCCAACATTCATGCCAAGCGGCGCCGCGGTGAAGCCCCCCGCAAGCCCGGCAGCAAAGGTGCGCCAACTGACAAGGCGTTCCGCGACTCTGCAAAAACAGCCAAGAAAAAAAAGAAGTGACCCATGGCACTTGCAAGAACTAGCTTTTTAGAAGCCGTCAACCGCGTCTTGCAAATGCTGGGCGAGGCCCCGGTCAACAGCCTGCAGGGCCAGTTTGGCCTGGCTAAGCAGGCTGAAGACTCCCTTACTGACGTGAGTCGTCGAGTGCAAGCTGAAGGGTGGTCGTTCAACACCGACTACGAAGTCACACTTACACGCAACACAAGCGACGAAATAGCCGTTGGCAGCAACGTAAGCCGTGTTGTGGTCGATCCGTTGACCTACCCGGACTATGACGTCATCCAGCGTGGCAGCAGGCTGTACGACCGTCGCCGCAACCTCTACACGTTTACAGAGGATCTAAAGGCAGACGTCACTTACCTGATGGATTGGGATGACTTGCCTGAGCACGCTCACCACTACATCACGATTAAGGCTGGGCGGCAGCTCCAGGAGGCAATTCTTGGCAGCGAAGACCTGACCAAGATCAACCTGTCGCAGGAGTTAGAGGCCCGGAGTCAGTTCTTGGAAGAGGAGACAACTAAGAGCGAGCACAACATGCTGCGTGGCAACCCGAACCACACCAGCGTTCTCAACACCTACATCCCGAGTCGCGCCCTGCGTCGCCTGTAGTTATGCCTTTGATCAGCAGCACGATCCCTAACCTCATCAATGGGGTAAGCCAGCAGCCTGCTGCGCTGCGGTTGTCGTCGCAGGCTGAGTCAGTCGTGAACTGCATGTCTAGCCCTGTGGAGGGGCTAAAGAAGCGGCCGCCGATGAATCATGTGGCGCGACTGTTTACAGGCAGTGCAGGATCTACCAGGCCGTTTACGCACATTGTCGACCGCGACGGCAACATTCAGTACCTGATCCTGATTCAGGATGGTGCCATCAAGGTGTTCGACCTAGACGGCACGCAACGCACGGTTACAGCGCCTAATGGCACGACGTACTTAGACGTGACAGGCGACCCGTCGTCACAGTTCCGGGTTGCATCGATTGCTGACTTTACGTTCATCATTAACCGCGAGAAGACGGTGGCGATGGACACGTCACAGACGGCGTACAACTGGGGCACCAAATCCATGGTGTTTATCAAGGCAGCTGACTTCAACACCACTTACCGCGTCAACCTCAACGGCACAGAAAAGACGCACACCACTGGCAATACCACTGGCAGCGCGCCTGACACGGTGACAATTGCTAGCGACCTTGCAAGCCAACTCAACAGCATTAGCGGTTTCACGGTCACGGCTGATGACTACATCATTCGGATTAGCAAAGACGACGGTGGCGATTACACGCTGACCAGCGGCGACACAGTTAATGCGACATCGACTTCAGCCATCAAGGACACGGTCAACGACATCACCGACCTGCCAACAATTGCTGAGCACAACTTCACCGTAAGAATTAAAGGCTCGGCTGCGACTGAGTTTGACGATTATTACGTCAAGTTCGAGACGACAACTGGCAGTGGTTTTGGTCCTGGCGTGTGGCGGGAGACTGTGGCTCCTGGCCTGAACTACCTGTTTAATCTCGACACCATGCCGCACACGCTGGTGCGTAACGCCAATGGCACGTTCACGTTTGACCGGTTTGCGTGGACTGGCCGCATGGCTGGAGATCTCAACACTGCACCTGACCCGACGTTTGTCGGCAGCCAAATTAAAAACATCAACCTGTTCCGCAACAGGCTTGTGTTCCTGGCAGACGAAAACGTCATCTTGTCAGCGGCTGATTCGTTCGACAGGTTTTGGCCTGAGTCGGTCCAGACCGTTGTTGACTCAGACCCGATTGACATCAGCAGTGGCGGCACAGAGATCAACTTCTTGACCAGCAGCTTGGCGTTTGCGAACACGCTGCTGTTGTTTAGTCGCCATGGTCAGTTCCGACTAGACACAGGCTCTACAACAGTTGGCGCGCCGCTTACGCCACGCAGCGCCACGGTCACTGCAACAACAACGTTCAACGGGCTAGATGACGTTGACCCTGTTGGCGTCGGCCGGACGATTTATTTCGGCATACCTAAGGGCACGTTTACTGGCTTGCGTGAGTTCTTCTTGCCTGACGCCAGTGGCCCCATGCCGTTGTCTGAAGAAGTGACGTCATCGGTCCCACGGTTTATCCCAGGCAACTTGGTCAACGTCGCAGCTTCTGTGTCGGAAGAGTGCATCGTGATGCTGAGCAAAGACGAGCCGCGTCGGCTCTACCTCTACAAGTTTTTCTTTGAGGACGACACCAAGCTGCAATCGTCTTGGTCCTACTGGGAGGTTGCAGCCAACAAGTCAATTATTGGCGTCAGCATTTTGGACAGCGACATGTACGTCATCGTTCAGTGCTCAGATGGCGTCTACTTAGAGAAGACGTCGTTGCGAGCGGAGAACGTGGACAGCGGCACTAATTTTGAGATTTTGCTTGACCGCAAGGTCACAGAAGCAGAGTGCACGGTGGCGTTGACTAATGCGTCTGGCCTGGACCTGGAGTCAACGATCACGCTGCCCTATCCAATTGCTAACGCCAACAGCACTGTGGTGGTTGGCCGCTTTGCCGCTGGCAATACGCTGAATCACGGCAACGTCATCCTGCCAACCAGCGAAACGCTGACTGGTGGGGCTGGAGGCAACGGCACCTTGGTTGTGCGTGGCGATCTGACTAACGCCAAGTTTTACGTTGGCGAGCGGTATGACATGACTTACGAGTTTTCTACGCCGTATCTAAAAGAAGAGCCGCCAGGTGGCGGCATTGCTGTTGCGGCTGGCCCCGCGCTGCAGTTGCGGACCTGGACGTTGATCTATGACGACACGTCGCACTTTGACCTAAAGATCACGCCACAAAGCCGTGATACGTCGACCTATCCGTTTAACGCTCGCACGGTTGGCAGCGGCCAGTTTCCGCTTGGCACTCCGGGTTTGCGAACAGGATCATTCCGTGCGCCGGTGATGTCTAAGAACACTGAGGCAAAAATTGAGTTGTTCAGTGACAGTCCGCTACCGTGCAGGGTGCAATCAGCTGAATGGGAAGGGTGGTATCACAGCCGGGCCAAGAGGCTGTAACTCGTGCCTATCAGCGACCATCTACGATTTTTGACGTTTCCTGGGTTGCCGACGGCATGCGCCAGGCAGACGTCGAAGAAATCAAGGCGCAGTCAGGGCTTACGCCACGCGAGTCCTTGCTCTATTCTTTTTTTATGAGCAGCCCCTGCATGACAATTGTTAGCCGTCATGGCGACCCAATTGGCATGTGGGGTGTTGTGCCTGAGGGCCAAACTGCTGGTCGCATCTGGATGTTGGGCCGGGATGAAATGCTGACGGACGTCCACGACAAGTGGGAGTTTTTGCGGCAATCACGCATCCACCTGGCCAATTTGCACGCGATGTATCCCGTGCTTTTTAACTTTGTCGATGCGCGCAATGCAGTGCATTTGCGTTGGCTGCGGTGGATGGGATTCACATTCATCAGCCGCAATGACAACTACGGCCCTGAAAAGCGGACCTTCTACGAGTTTGTGAGGATCTGAGGCATGTGCGGGCCAGTAGGAATTGCGCTTGGTGTTGTATCTGCCGGCCTGGGCATCATGCAGGCCAATGCTCAGTATCAGGCTGCGCAAGAGCAAGTTCGCTACAACAACCAAGTTGCGCGCCAGCAATACGAAGTCAACATGATGAACGCCGAGTTTGCTCGGCAATCAGAGGCGCAGAAGGCGGCAGCAAGAGAGCAGCAGATTGAGCAGAACACTGCACTCGCGCGGGCTGCTGAGGCTGAAAAGATTTCGCAGGCAAGGCAGCAATACATAGAAAAACAGCTGCAGACTGCCCAGGACAAGCGCGAGGCAGACCTTGAAGCGAGACGAGCACGCGGCGCTTTATTGGCTTCTGGGCGAACCGGAAACGTTATGCAGACATTGCTTGCTGACGTCGATCGGCAGGCTGGTCGATTTGACTTTTACAGCGACCGCAATCTGGCGTTTGCTGGCACAAGGGCACAGCAACAAGGCCGCGCTGCGACCATAGAAAGGATTAACAGGGTGAGCAGCATCCAGCCGTACATGCAGCAAACAATCCTTGATCCGTTTGAACCGGTCTATCAACGAGCGCCAAGTAGTACGCCGTATGTGCTGCAGGGGGCTGGCGCTGTTATTGGCGGAGCGCAGACAGGCCTAGGGATAGAAGGTTCAATTAAACAGGCCGGCTTCCAGTGGGACGGCAAGCAAGGTAAGTACATCAGTTAGCAATGGCAAAACTTTCTTTTGGCAAATCAGCTGGCAACACCAACCGCCGCACGTCGCAGCGGGTCCAGGGCGGTGCGCTTGGCCAGCAGGGCGGCACAACTCCCTTGCCTACTTTCGGCCTAGAGCTTCCTGATGTAGAACCGTCAGCTGTTGCGACCGACGTCTATGCACGTCCGACTGAACTACAACCGGCAGCACGCACGCAGGCGTCTTACACAAGGCCGCTACCGCCAACATCGATTAGCGACCTGCAACGCCTGGGCGAGGCCCTGGGTGGCTTTAACCGAAACCTGCAAAACCTGGCGACGACGACTGTCGACTTTATTGGCGAGCGTGAAAAGCGACTTAAGGCAGAAGCGGAAGAAGAAGCAGCTGGAACGGTGTTTGGCACTAGAGAGTACAAAAGACTGCGCGGCGGAACAGAAGAACTAGAGAAGGCATCGCAAGACCCAGAGGCAACACCAGAGCAGCGCCAGCAAGCAAAAGAAGCTCTTGAGCGAGTGCAAGCTGAGGCCAGCACTAACCCGCACTACCCCAGCGCACTGCGCAGGCTGCAGGTGCAAAAGCGTGCTGTTGGCATTGCAAACTGGATTGACAGCAATCCAACGGTTACTGACGCTGAAGGCAACGAAAGGACGTTGC
The DNA here is from genome assembly GCF_963968385.1 of uncultured Oceanicoccus sp. Taxonomy (NCBI): domain Bacteria; kingdom Pseudomonadati; phylum Pseudomonadota; class Gammaproteobacteria; order Cellvibrionales; family Spongiibacteraceae; genus Oceanicoccus; species uncultured Oceanicoccus sp. The sequence continues at coordinate 6,834 of NZ_CAXAHB010000009.1, read as the reverse complement.
GTGAGCTGAAGCCAAGCAGCCCTGAGTTTTCAAACGCAGTTAACGACTACGTTTATGGCGGCGAAGTGTTGACGCCACGCGAGGCGCGCAAGCTGCAGCCAGTCTTGCTGCAAAGCTTGTCTGTTGCGCAGTCAACGCAATCACGCAACCACCGGGCGTACAAGAAGGAACAGCTGACGGCGTTTAGCAACCAGCGAATCAACCTTGCTGTTGAGGCGTACCAAGGTGGCGGCACTTACGAAGATTTAGGGAGAGACCTGCAAGAAGGATTTGAAGACCTTGGCCCTAAAGGCGATCCGACTTTGACGCTGGCAGAAAGCCGCTTAGCTCAAAGCAACTACATTTCTGACGTCGTTACCGCTCTCAACAACTCGCCAAAAAGACCAAAGAGTTTTGACCAGGTTCTCGGCTTGCTTAGCCCGTTGATGACTGGCCCGGTCGCTGATCGGTTTATAGACGGCAAGGTCAACGAAAAGCTGCGGGCCATTAACAACATGGACCCCTCTGAGCTGGCGCGGCTGCAAGGCCAGTGGGAGCGTGAAACATCAAGCCGCGCAGCACGGGCAAGGGAACAGCAAACTCTCAACGAAGACGATTACATCAACACTGAAATTGTTTCGCTAAACGAGCTATACGATTTCGGCGCTGACGGCGTCGCAACTCCGCAATCGATGCAGAGATTTCAAGAAGCCAAGCTTGATCTGCAAGAAAAGATTATGCAAGAAAACATGGCCGATCCTGCGCGGCAGACGCGATTGCTCAAGCTGTTAGATACGCGCACGGCTGAGTACCCGCGGGCATGGCGCAGGGACATGCTGCAGGAATTCGACAAGGGCTACAACGAAGATCTTGACCTGTTGATGGCTGACCCGTCAACGCAAGACGCAGTGCTAAATCGTGTGCAAAAAGCTTATGACGATGGAGTGTTGAACAGTCAGCAATACAACCAGAAGCAAGCAGAAGTGCGCCGGATCATGGAGGGCACGTTTAGGGATTCTAGCAAGGCAATGACAGAAGCAATCAAGAGGGTTGAAGATACTTACCTAAACAACGCAAAATTGTCTGAATCGCCTGGCGGGCTTGCTACGGATGTTGAGACGGAATTGTTTGAATTGGCCAAGCCAGCAATGATGAGAGACGGCAGAAAACTAATGCGCAAGCTGGCTCAAGAAGGAAGACTTGATGAGTTTCCTGCTCAGTATTCTGTCATGCTTGAGCAGAAAAGATTGGAATATGGTTTGTATGGCTCAACAAAAGATCCTGGATTTGTTGAGTATCAATCGCTTAACGATTTGCAAAGAGCCCACAATCAGGGCATGGCTGATGGTGCGCTAGAGCAGCGGGCCCAGAGTCGATTGCCAATTCTTAGTTTGCAAGCGGTTGGCGATGTTATGGATATGGTTTCTAGCGGCAAGCCATTGCCTCCACACATTGCTGATGCAGTGCGTGCGTATGGCGGCTTGCGCCCGTTCATTGAGTCGGAACTAATTAAAAACAACGTCAAGGTCGACGACGCGAGAAAAGCTGCTCGTGAAAGGCCTGCTGAGTTTTACGAAGTGGAGCTAGAAGAAGATGCCCCAGTTGTGCAAGAGGTATCAATGGTTGACCGTCTGGTCGGTGGGTCTATTGCTTTGGTTGGCGCGCTGTTGCCTGGCGCCCCTGCGCAAGCGACAGTCTTGCCTCCTCCGCCAATTGACCGGCCGCTGCCAACCTATGGACCAGGGCCACGTCAACAGGCCATCGTTGCTGCTGCTAAGCAGGTAGGCATCCGGCCTATTGATTTGGCCGCGGCCATGTCATACGAAACGATTGGCAGCTTTGACCCCAGCATTACGAACCAGCTGGGCTACTCAGGCTTGATTCAATTCAGCCCAGACAACCAAGAAACCTATGGCGTAACTGCTGACAGCACCTTTGAGGAGCAAGCGCAGGCAGCAGCGCGATACCTGAAAGATCGCGGCGTGCGCCCTGGTGACGGCATTAACCGCATCTATGCCGCCATTCTGGTTGGCAACGCAGACGGCAAGCTGGAAGACGGCAGCGACGGCATGGACGCCACAGACGTAAACGGCAATAGCGTCAACTCAGCGCTCAAAGATTTGCTTCCTGGCGGTGGTCACTACCAAAATGCAGATCGGTTCCTGCGGGGCGATTAAGCAATGCCATTCGTAAACATCAAGGACGAAAACGGCGTTGACCGTCTGACGTATGAATCGCCCCAGGAGCAGGAGCAACAAAAGCAAGAAGAGCAAGAAGCACGACTGCGCAACCCGCTTACACCTGAGGGGCTCACAAACAACCTGCAGCAACTGGCTGAGACATTTACCGACAACCCAGTTGGCGATTTTCTAGAGCAAGCAGGCGATCGTCTTGGCCAAAACCTGCTGAACGCCGCGGCCACCCAGCAGGCAGAGGCAGGCAGAACTCTTGATCAAATCCGTGAGCTGCCAGGCCTGGGGTTTATTCCGAAAGGCTATGCAGGCAGTGAGCCGTTAGTCCCGCTGCAAGAGCCGACTTACGAGCAGCCAAACACGCCTAGTCCGTTTACTGGCGAGCCGGTCTACAAGCCAAGCGGCAACGGCACTGTCGATTTCTTGGCTGATATGACGGCGTCAGTCGCTCAGTTTCTTGCCATTAGCAAAGGGCTCAAGGCCACAGGCTTTAACCCGCCACCTATCCCTTTGTTCAGCAAGCAGGCGGCTGCGTACAAAGCTTCGTCAAACCCGCTTGTGCAAGCAGGTGGCCGCTTTATCTCAGGCGCGCAAGAGGGCTACGCAGCCAGCCTTTTTAACGACTACTTCTTGGAGGACCGCTACGCCACAGCTGGCGAAGCGTTGCTGACTCCCGCCAAGGGGACTCCTTTAGAAGAGCCGCTGCGAGACCTGCTTGTTGCTGGCCCTGACGACACAGCACGGGTGGCGCAAGCAAAGTCTGCAGTTACTGGTCTTATTGGCGGTGCGCTACTGGGCGGCACTCTTGATGCTGCAACAACACCACTTGCCAATCTTGTTGCTCGATCTCGCGTTAGGCAGATCAACGCTGCTGTTGATTACGCAAAAGCAACTGACGAGCCTGTTACGCCAGAAGCGCCTGCTGATCCAGCGCCAGCACCGGTAGTCGAAGAACCTGTGCGCATTACTGGGCGCAAGCCTGCGGAAGAGGCCGACCTAGTTGCACGGGTCAACACGCTTACGGCAGAGGGCAAGATCAACCGCATGCGTGCGGCAGAAGAAGAGCTGACGCTGGCGCAGGAAGAAGTCGAGAACGTCGACGCTCTCTACAAGGCAGTGCAACAGCAACCGGCAGAGCCGGAAGCGGCACCAGTGCTGCAGCCGCCAACTGTTGACGACGTCACGGCAGGCACTGTTGCCACCATCCCGGTTGAAAACATTGCTGTTGACCCAAAGCGGTTTCAATTCAAAGAGGCTGGCCAGCTGACCCGGACTGGGCAGAGCGGTTCACTGTCAGACACTGACGTCTTTAACGCTGACCTGGCCAACGTCATCAGCGTTTGGCGTGACCCTGTTGACAACAAAACCTATGTCGTCAACGGCCACAACCGGCTAGCCCGTGCTGCAAGAGCAGGCCGCGGCAGCATCAACGTGCGCTTTATAGACGCTGCCAGTGCGTCTGAAGCACGGCTGAAAGGCGCGATGCAGAACATTGCTGAGGGCAATGGCACGCCTATCGACGCAGCCAAAATCATGCGCGAGTCGGCCATGTCGAGCGAAGACATGGTTGCCCAGGGCATGCCTAAGAGCGGCGCCATCTTTGCAAAAGCTGCACCCCTGGCAAAGCTGCCTGACGAGCTGTTTAACCAGGTCGCTCGCGGCGACATGACCATCGACATCGGTGCAGCTATCGGCAGTAGCGGTGCAGAAGAGCAGGTGATGCGCGATTTGGCGTCAGCTGCCAAGCGCAAGAAGTGGTCAGCTGCCAAGACTGCAGAAGCAGCAAGCATTGCTCGCTTTGCGCAAGTCGAGTCAGTCGATGACCCCAACGCCCTGGGGCTGCCTGGCTTTGATCAGCTACTGAGCAGCGATTTCAGCAAGCAGCTGGAGGTGCGTGTCGCAATCCGTGGCCAGCTGCGGGCTGAGATCAACGCCCTAAGTGCAGCAGCCAGCACTAAGAAGGCTGGGTACTTGGAGCAGGCCGGCAACGTCATCGATGTAGAAGCATCAGGCGCAGCCCGTGCCACAGCACAGCAGGGCGAGGCTGTGTTTAACCGGTTGGCCAACATGAGTGGCCCGCTTAGTGACCTGATTACGGAGCTGGCTGCCGAGGTCAAAGGCAACAAGCGCGCGACGACTGTCGTTGGCGAAAACCTGCAGCGTGTCAGAGCTGCGCTCGAGGGCGAGGCATCGCCTGCTCCAGCTCCTGCGCCTACGCCTGCTGCACGGCCTGAAGTTGACGTCGAGAAGCTGCGGAAAAGCCTGCAGCATTTGTCGCAAGAAGAGTTTGACGCTGTCGTTGAGAAGCTGCGCAGTGCTGGCGGCCAGATCACTGGCAACCCTTCGCAAATCAATGAGCCCACAATTGACCAGCCACTGCCTACGCCTGAGCCGGCACCAGCTCCTGCTCCAGCCGCAGTGCCACAGGCGCCGCCAACTGTGCCGTTTAAGTACGGCTCGCCCCGTTATCGCAACACAAAGCTGCGGTGGGAATCTGACATCGATGCGCTGATCTACAGCGTCACTGTCAAGAAAGGCCGCCCATCCAAGAACAGAGAGAAGTTCTTGGCCTATCTGCAGGGCGAGTTAGGCCTGCATGAATCCACTATTGCTGAAGCTGGTGCGCGTATCCGTGCAGGCCTGAGCGAAAAAGTTGGCGACGCTGACGAGTACCTGGTGCCTGACAGTGGCGCATGGCGTGACGGCGGACAGCTGGCTGAGCTGCCGCCAATCAACAACGTTCGCTATTCCTTTGGTCGCTTAGGCGAGGAGTACACCGGCCCGACAGTTCTTGGTGCTCAAGAGCGCGCTGCTCTGCTTGACGAGATTGCCAAGGTTGCTGGCCCAGATGTCAACGTCGAGCTGGTGCCACGCATCCAAGGGCGCATGACCCCTGGCCAAGCCCGCGCGTATGGGCGCCCAGAGGGCTACGAGTTCAGCGCCTCAGGCATGTTTACCAAGGGCGCTGACCCTGCAGAGGACGTCATCTATGTGGCGATGTTTCACAAGTCCAATCCGCTGAAGTTTGTCCGCAAGCTCTACTCGGCGTACCACGAAGCTTTTCACCGGCTGCAGGACCGGTTTATGTCGCGGCAAGAGTTTGAGGTGCTTGGCGCTGCTGAAAACGAAGTGCGCAAGCTGGCAGCTCGTGTTTCGCCTGAGCACAAGGATGCACTACTTAGCGGACAGATTGGCCGCAAGGAGGCAGAGGCCATTGCCTTTGGCGGCTGGTGGCAATACCGCGGTGAGTACGGCACTGCTACCTGGGCGGAGCCGTTTGAAAAGCTGGCGCAGATTGCAGAGGCTGCTGGCAACTGGCTGAAGGGCCGCGGCTACCAGAAGTGGGACGACGTCTTTGAGCGTGCCTACCAAGGCGAAATGGCAGAGCGTGTGCCGCGTCAGTTTGCTGATCGTGAACCGCAACTGGCTGTAGAGCCCCCGGATCCTGACGACGTTGCACGTCGCATCAACGAAAACATGGATGCACTTGCCAGTGGTGACGTCTCTGTAGAGGACTTGCTGCAGGACGACGTGCGTCGTTACGCCAGCCGTAGCGGCAAGACCCGCTACATCGAGCTGAGTGGCGATGAAATGGCCGCTGCGTTCAATGGTGTGCGCAAAACCCTGACTGGCTCTGTTGACCGTGCAGAACTGACAGGCCGCCCATCGTTTGGCGAAGAACAGATCAACGGCAAAGCAATCGAGGTGCTGGCTGAAACTGGCGGCGACCTTGATCGACTATTGGAGCTGGCTGAACGGGCCAGCAAAGGCGACCTTGCCGCTGGCGAAGACCTGGCATCTATTCGTGCCACGCAAATCCTGCTTGACGACGCCAACGAAAAGGCTGCGTTGGCTGCTATCGAGTACAGCGGCGCTGCTGGTGCCGACGCCAGGGCGTCAGCCGCTAGCAAGCTTGTTGCTGCAACCAATGACGCGTTGCGCCTAGGTGCTGCTTACGCACGCATGACACGGGTAGCGGCACAACAGCTGCGTGTTGCGCAGATGAAGGCTGACCCCAACATGCTCAACGCCAAGCTGCTTGAAGGCGTCAACCTGCAGCATCCGACAACTAAAGAAGTTGGCGAAGCTGCTGTGCGCGATGGCTTGCAGCCAGCACAAGGCGCACTGGGTGACGGCGTCTACTTCACTACTGACACCGCTAACTACGAAGGCATGCCCGGCTATGGCGGCGCCCTAGTGGAAGGCGGACTGCAGCGTGACGTCAAGATCCTGGACCTGCCGTCAATGGACAAGAGCCTTGCGGACTTGATCCGTGAACTGGACCTGGGCCGCATGCGCAAAGGAGCCAATGGCCTTGAGTTGACGCCAGAGCAGAAGACAGGCCTGCAGGACTATGTGACAGGCCTTGGCTATCAGGGTCTGCGGCATGAAACAGAAATAATTGGCCGCAGTGGTGGGCCAACTGACGAGGTCGTCGTTTATGACGTCAATGCTGCCAACCGCATTGTTGGCTCTAAAGCAGAGGTTGCACCGCCGGCCGCAAGCAAGGCAACTGCAGCTGACGAATTTACTGAGGAAGTCAGTGCAGCCGGCAACCTGCTTGATCGCGTGCTGCCTGCCGAGGTAGTGGCGTCAATCAAGACAGGCAAGCCGACAGGCGATGCCAAGGAGTACGTCGACCTGCTTGCTGACGTTGCAATCC
>NZ_CAXAHB010000008.1:0-35780 GCF_963968385.1 uncultured Oceanicoccus sp. | reverse complement strand
TACTGCCTCGGTGATCAGTTTTATACTGATCCCTTTTATTGCCAGATTCTTTACTGCCGAGGACTTTGGTGTAGCGGCTTATTTTATATCGTCTATCGCAATATCGGTTCCAGTGGCTACATTATGCTATGAGAGGGCAATTATTTTGCCCAAGGAAACGCAGGGTGCAGAGCAATTATTCCAGCTATCGTTGCTGATATTAGTGATAGCTTCATTGGCAGCGTTTGTATTCATAGCTACTTTATCGGTTTTTCAGATTGAAATTGCGGCCCTAGATAAGTTGGGTATATGGATCTGGTTTTTGCCTGCGGGCTTGCTCGCTGTTGGTATTATCAATATCGTGGAAAATTGGTTGGTCAGAGTGAAGGGCTTTTCTATAATTGCTAAGGCTGACGTAACGAATTCTCTTGGATTAACTTTATCGAGGTTGTTGCTTGGTTTTTTCTTTAGTTCGTCGGTTTGGGCTTTGATTGTAGGTTATTTTGTTGGTTTAAGTCTAAAAGTATATATGTTGCTAACGTCTGTTTTATCGCCAAAAATCAACATGCTCAAATTACAAAAGCATGGACTGATAAAGGCTGCCAAGGAATATGAAGACTTTCCAAAATTTAGTGCGCCCACAAGGTTTGTTAGGGCATTTTCTAAAAATATGCCGATAATATTATTGGGTGCGTTCTTCTCCCCTGCTACTGTTGGCCTCTATGCAATGGCTAATCGAGTTGTGAATATGCCAGTAGATATAGCCGTCACGGCGTTCAGAAGAGCGTATTTACAAAAGTCAGCAGAGTGCTTGAACCATGGCCAAGCACTGTTTGGAAATATGCTTAAGTATAGCTTGATTATGTTTGTCGTTGGCCTAGTTCCGTTTGGCTTGCTATGGCTAAAAGGCGGATTATTAATTGGGTATTATTTAGGCGGCAGCTGGGCTGATGCCGGGCAGTATGTAGAGGCCTTAACTCCCTATCTATTTACAGTATGGGTGGCCACCCCAACGACAGCATTGGTTGTTGTATTGCGTAAGCAGAAACTATGGTTTTGGATTCAGTTGTATATCACATTAGCTGTTCTTGTGACGTTTTTATACTCTGCTAATTCTGGTTTGTCGCCTATAGAGACGGTACAAAATTTTGTATCGAGCTATGTTGTGGCGAATATAATTTCTATTATGATCATTGGTATCGTCGTGTTTAACAATGATAGGCATATGGTGAGTAAATGATTAAATTTGTACTCTTAGGCGTACAGCGTACTGGGACAACAGTTCTACGAACAACCTTGAATAATCATTCAAAGATTCGCTGTACAGGTGAGGTCTTTAAGATCGGAACATGGAATACTTCCGCTTATGAAGGTGATTTGGGTTATGAGGCATTAATGCGTAATAGCGTAGCAGGCCGAATTCGACACTATATTGCTCGAGGGAGTAATACTACACAGTACTTAGACAAGCTCTATATGCAAAATGGCTATGAAGCAATCGGTTTCAAGTTAATGTTTAATCAAACAGGCAGATTCCCTGCGATAATTCCATACCTCAAGAGCAATAAAATTAAGCTTATCCATTTAGTTAGAGAGAATTATCTTAAGACACATATATCAGCGTTAATGGCAAATAAAAGGGGGTTTCACAGCACTAAAGCGGTTAAACAAATAAAGCTGATAATGCCAGTCCGAGATTTAGTATATCGGCTAGATTGCATAAAAAATGAAAGTGATCAGTGGGCTAATATATTTAGTGAGAGTGACAATTATTTGCGCGTCACCTATGAGGACTTTATGAAAAGCCGCGATGAGCAAATAAGCAAAATTGTCGATTTTCTCGGCATAGAAAAAGAGGAAATCTCCTCAGACCTAGTTAAGCTGACTTCGGATGATTTATCCGAAGTATTAGAAAACTATGAAGATGTAAAAAGCAAGCTTTTAGGAACGCAGTATGAAGCGTTGATATAGTAGAGCAATGATAAAATATATGATGATTATCCCTGGTCGGGTATAGATGGACATACCAACTAGTTTCGCGATACAGATAGGTATCGCTATTATTTTTGGGCTTGCTTTGTTTATGATGGTCTTTGTGCTGTCAGAAAAACATATTGTCGGCATTCTAGTTATTCTATTGCCTTTTCAGTTTGTAGATTCGGGTTATGGCAGTTTAAATATGGCGTTAACCTACATGGCAGCCTTTGGTATGTTGCTTAGAGGGAAAGTCCGTATGACGCCCCTATTGGGTGTAGTTATACTGATTGCATTTGCTTATTTGTTGTCTTTATCCCAAGCCCCCAGAGGAACATATCGAGATCATGGCTTCTATTTAATCACTGTGTTTAGTGGTTTTGCTTTGTTTTACCTGGTCTATAACTATTTTAGGCAGAGCAATGACCTACAATATTTTATCAAATTGCTTTTGATAATGAATTTTTTGGTGGCAGGCTACAGTGTTTTACTCATATTTGTTGGTACAGAAAGAGTGGTTTTTTTTGGCATTGATGAATTGTCGCTCGCCACTAATCGTGCAAAAGCCAATTCCCATCAGCGTTTGCAAGGAACCTTTGGTTCAGCTGGTGTTAATGCTTCATTCTTCGCCCTACAGATTCTTATAATGGCCTATGTATTGCTAAACGAACAAAGAAAATTCAACAAGTTTTTGATAGTGGCTATGATAGGCATCAACTTTGGGCTTATGGTAGGTACAGGCAGTAGGGGGAGCTTTCTAAGTCTAGTCGGAGGATCAATACTATTTGCCTGGCTATTTAGGCGCCAAATTGGTGTGACCCGAATAATAAAATCGGTGGCTATAATTGTGCCACTATTTGTTGCTATGTCCTTCGTAATGATAAATTACACCTCCTATGGTTCTTTATTTACTCGTTTGGCCGACACAGAAATTGATGATTCTGGTATACCTGAAACACGAAGTTTAGTAGTAGCGTTAACACTGGAGAGAATTCCTGAAGCGATGGTTTTGGGCCATGGTCCGCGCCTTAAGCTGATGGATGAAACCCGCCATGTGCCGGGCTATAAGCCGTTGGGGGGGTATCCGCATAATTTAGTTTTATATCTATTATATACGGTTGGTTTTATGGGGCTTTTTGCTTGGTCGGTTTGGTTTTTTGTACTGAGCAAGCGTTTATATCAATCCCGAAGGCATCGAACCGGCGATTGGTATCTGGATAATTTGCCTACCATGGGCGTATTGATTGTCGTCGTCTTTTTGGTTGACCAAATAAAAATTGAATTCTTGCGAGCAAATTTGGGCGATATACAACATTACTATTTTTTCTTATGGGGCGCATTGATAGCATTTGCAGATAATAAGCGACAAAAATTAAATGCGTTGAAAGTCTCTAGGGTAGATAGCTGATATGGATGAGCTAAAAAGAAAGCCTATCGTGATATTGGGCTCTGGGCGTAGCGGCACGACTTGGGTACAAGACGTCATTGCTAGACAAGGATTTCGTCCGGTCTTTGAGCCTCTGCATCCCAATGTTGATTCAAGGGCCCAGAAATACCATAGTAAATACCTAGATGAAACAATGCACTGCGTCGAAATGGAGGGATTTTTTACCTCCCTATTGGCGGGAGATATTAGTAATATTTGGACAAATTATAGGATATTGCCTGATCGCATCCTGCCCAACCGTCTAACCCTGAGCACATTTAAAGCGGCCAATGAGTTAAGGCGTCGATACCTTGAGCTATGGAATAATTACAAAATATATAAGCCTTTGCTCAATAATGCTAAAAACGGCCTTGTGATTAAATTGATCCGAGGTAATTTAATGGAGCCTTGGCTGGCACACAATTTTGATCTTAGCTTACTCTATGTCGTCAGACATCCTGGAGCGATAGTTGAGTCAAAAATACGACTCGATAAAAATGCAAAAAAACATGGCTTGGTGTTTGGTGCTGATGATTGGAATCCAAAAGTCGCAATTGATCGTTATTTATCTGATGAGAAACTATGTGAAGCATTACAGCCTTATTTGACCAAGCTTGATATAGCTAGGCTCACTGAGATTGAAATGCATACTGCAGTATGGTGTATAGAAAATGCATTAGTACTGAATGGTAGTCGTAATAAAAAATCACATCTGGTCTTTTATGAAAGCATGATTGCAAATAGCAAAGACGAATGGGATAAGATATGGGGCGCTTGTGAGCGTCCTGCTCCCACAAACGATCAGGCAGTATTTTCCCCGTCGCAACAGGCTTCGGCAGATTTTAAAAATGCAGGCTCGATTGATGAAAAGCTTGGCCGATGGATGAAGCGATTTACCGATGAAGAAAAAAGACAAATGGATAAAATGCTAGATAATTTTGATATAAGCTGTTATCGCACATCGAATATTTTATCTATGTAAATGTTGCTAGGGTTTCACAGTGCGTACGATATATAGAAAATTTGAGTAATAACAATGAAAAAGAAAATATGTTTTGTCGGGTATGATAATTACCCTGTGCTAAATCCTGATGCAGGTACAGAATATTTTGGCGGTGAGTCAGTCCAGCAAACCTTGTTAGCCAAGGCGTTCCATGACCTTGGCTATGAGGTTAGTATGATTTGTGGTGACTATGGCCAGTCTGATGGTGAAGTGATTGATGGCATCACCATATACAAAACTTATGGTTCGTCTGAGGGTTTGCCCATAGTTCGTTTTATATATCCTCGAATGACATCAATTTTTGCAGCGTTAAAGCGTGCTGATGCCGATATTTATTATCAGTCGTGCGCGGGCATGATGACAGGTATGGTTGCATGGTATTGCCGAAGCAATAATAGAAAGTTCGTTTTCAGGTTGGCTCATGATAGTGATTGTATTCCTGGGCAACAGATTATTAAGTATTGGCGTGATAGAAAGCTTTATGAATATGGATTAAAACGCACCGATATGATTGCTGCGCAAGGTGTTAATCAAGTTGAGCTTTTACAAAAAAACTATCAACTTGAGAGTATACCTATCAATATGGCGGTAGAAATTCCTAAGCTTGCTCAATCAAGGCGGCGGGATATTGATATTCTTTGGGTAAATAATTTGAGAGATTTTAAGAGGCCCGAGCTGGTGGTAGATCTCGCAAAACTGCTACCTGAATTTAATATTGCTATGATTGGTGGCGCAGTCCCTGGTAATGATGAGCTCTATGATAAGGTCAAAGCTGAAGCTAATAAGCTCGATAATCTGAGTTTCCTTGGGGCAGTATCTTATCATGAAGTGAATAACTACTTTCTGCGTGCGAAAGTATTTGTTAATACTTCAGATTGGGAGGGCTTTCCAAACTCTTTTTTGCAGGCATGGATTCGACAGGTTCCGGTGTTCTCTTTTTTTGACCCTGATGGGCTTATTAAGGCAAAAGCTATCGGGGAATCGCCAGAAAACCTTGACCATATGGCAGATCTGGTAAGGCAATATCTGCTTTCGGATGATAAAGTCGAAACGATAGGCAAAAGAGGTCAAGAATTTGTATTAAATAATTACGCGCCAAAAGTGATAGCCCGGCGTTATGAAAAGCTGTTGGCGTAATACATGAACAGTAAATACGCAGCCGATAAAAAGAAAAAAAATCTGCTTTTTGTGATCCCGAGTCTTCGTCGTGCCGGCGCTGAAACTCAGGCCATAGATTTAATCAATACCGTTGATACAGAGAAATATAATAAGACAGTCGCTGTACTAAGTAGTAATATTGATCAAATAGATAGCATTGATCAGTCCATGGCAGAAGTGATTAAGTTCGCTCGGCGTTTTAAATTTGACCTATCAATTATCCGTAATCTGTCTGCCTTTATAAGCAGTCGCGAGATCGACATTATCCATTGTACACTGCAGTTCTCACTACTTATTGCTTGGCTTGCGGTCTTTTTTAGCAAAAAAAATCCGAAGCTAATTGTTGCTATTCATACAACCTTACAAAGAAATCGCAAAGATGAAATTCTTGACCGTTATCTTTACCGTTATCTACTAGCTAGGTGCAGTAAAATTATCTTTGTTTGTCAGGCGCAGGCCGACTATTGGGTCAGAAAGTTTCCAGAAATTTCCGATCGTGCTGAGGTGGTCTATAACGGTATAGATGTTGAGTATTTTAAGCGAGGCTTAATGACCAAAGAGGCAGAGGATCTGCGTCAGAAATTAATGATAGAGCCCAGCGACTGTGTCTTGACCTGTGTTGCAGGTTTTAGGCCGGAAAAAGGGCATAGGTACTTATTACATGCATTTGCCGAGCTTACGAGCCAATGTCAGCTCATACTCGCAGGCGATGGTGAATATAAAAAAGAAATGGAAAGCTTAGCTAATGTGCTTAATATTTCTGACAAAGTGCACTTTATTGGCAGTGTCTCAGATATAAGGCCAGTATTAGAGTTGGCGCATTTGAGTATTTTAGCTTCTACAGCAGTAGAAACATTTTCTATTGCAATGCTTGAGTCGATGTCGATGAGAGTACCTATGCTGGCTACCGATATCGGAGGGTTAAAAGAAGCGATATCCCCGGGTAAAAATGGCGAACTGGTTCCTATAGCTGATCAAGAAGCATTAACAATGACATTAAAACGAATGATTTTAGGTACGCAATGGTTAGAGCGGGCCGGTATATCTGCTCGGGAAGTGGTCGTTGAGCGCTTTACCATTGAAAAAATGGTTTTTGATACTGAGCATGTCATGGCAGAGGCATTAAAAAGAGTATGAGTAAACAGCATGCTCTCATAGCTTTCATTGCAACTATATTCAGTAGTATTTCCCTGGCTAACGATTTTTACCCGTTTACCATTCCCTGGGATCATGTCGATCCATTCCCCTTCGATTTAAGTGTTCCTGCACAAAGTAGAGGTCAAGTGCAGGTTGATGGCGAGCAGTTTGTATACGAAGATGGACAAAGGGCGAGGTTTTGGGGAGTAGGTATAGGCTCATCCAGTTATTTTCCACCAAAGAACAAAAAGGATGCAAAAGCTCTAGTCAATAAGTTGTCAAAATATGGTTTCAACTTTGTACGTTTTACCGGTTTAGAAATCAAGAAGTTTAACGTGTATCAGCATTGGCACAAGACAGGTGTTATTAATCCTGAGCTAATGGATGGCTTGGATTACTTTATCTTTGAGCTAAAACAGGCAGGTATAGCGTATTCCTTAACGCTGAACGAGAGTAGTGATAAAGGAAATTTAATAGAAGGATTAAATAAAAACCTGCACAAATCCAAGTGGAAAAAATATAAATTCGTCCAGCTTTTTGATCCTCGCATGAGAGATATAGTCAAAGCTTGGCATATAGACTTTTTAAGCCATACCAATAAGTATACAGGCCTAAGCTACGCTGAAGATCCAGATCATATATATATGACAGTTGTAGGCGAGGATTCGATTTTTAAGGGCTATTATGAAAAAGACTCAGAAGAGTTAAGTAAGGCAAACACTCGAACATTAGAAAAAATGTTTAACGCCTATCTACTGAAAAAGTACCAGACTGATGAAGCATTAAAAGCGAGTTGGGGTGGTGTATTATCAAGCGGCCTGTCTTTGTCTGAGAGTCTGAGTTCTGGCACGGTTGAATTTAGCCTGGCCGATCAGATAGATGGCATCAGTAAAAATAAAGCCAAAGATATAGCCCAGTTTTTATACGAGATAGACCTTAACTATGTAAAGGAAATTAAGAGCGCCATTAGGTCAGCAGGGTTCAAAGGGCCATTGGCGATGACTAATGGTTGGTATGGCTGGGGGAATATGCGGATCAATGCCGAGGAAGGTGACTTTATCGATATGCATGGATATTTTGAACATCCTATAAGATCTAATTATCGCGGAGAATACACAGAGCTAATAACTAATAAAAGCCACTTGTCAAAACCTGATGCGAAAAAAAGCATAGAGCGCAGGCGTGCATTTGGAAGAAATTTTTACAAATTTTATGGTAGTGCAATTGAAGGCAAGCCTCTTTTCCTTTCTGAGTGGAACCATGGGGGGTGGAGTGAATATACTTATGAAGGACCTGTAATATTGACAGCCTATGCTGCCTTGCAAGGATTCCCCGGAATGGTTATTCATACGCTGACTTCACACGGAAAAGATTTTAAAAAGGAGTTCGGTGAGCGTAGCTTGGCGGCATCGAATAACCCAGTTTTTATGAGTTTATCTCCCTCGCTTAGTCAGGCCTATAGACTGGGTTATATCTCAGAATCCAAAACAACCAATATAGGCACCGTGGCTGTTGATGAAAACGATTTTTGGAAGCAAGTGTTACAGCAAAAAATTAAGGTGCCTGCGACACTGCCAGATATGGATTTTGGTACTAATTTTGTTGCCAAAGCTAGGATTAGATTTATCGGAGAAAAACAAAAAAATGGCGTTATCACTACAGCAAAAGGGCGCTATCTCAGCGATACAAAAGAGATAGATTGGCAATATAGTCCCTCCAAAGAAGCTCGACTGGAAGTAAAGGCCGAAAAATTTAAAGCCCTTATAGGTCCGGCAAAAACCAAAGAAGTCGACTTAGAAGGCATCAAGGTTCAACTCGATGAACATGCTGCTATAACCGTCATTGCCCTCGATGATAGGCCGATAGCCGATTCAGAAAGCATTTTCATTACTTCTGTTAGCTCATATAAAAATAGTAGTCAACAACGAGACTTGCTGAGTCGGCATGGTGCATATAGAGATGTTGTTCGTATTACTGATGTGGGGCAAGCGCCGGTTATGTTGAAGAGGGTGAGTGGCCGAGTTTCTCTACAAGTGGATAATGGCAACGATATAAAAATCGATGCTATTATGCTGGATGGTACACTTAAACCATTAACCTATACTTTAAGTAGCGATAAAACTGGATCAAATGTCTTAGAGTTTGACCTAGGTAAAGAAGATTCTCCATGGATTTGGGTTCAGTTAACTCGCAGTTTTTAAAAAGCCGAATAGAAAGTTTATACATGATAACAAATATAATAGATATATTGCGAGGTATGTATGTTGGCCTGCCTCCTTCAGTAAAAAAAATGCTATCCCCATTATTGGTTCTATTGCCAGCTAAAAGAAAGTATGGAAAAACCTATTTGGAAATGCGAGAAATCATAGCTGCGTCTGAAGAAAATAATGAAAACGTCATTAATTATAGAGCCAATAGACTTCGTGTTATTTTCAATGCAGCGTCATCAACAAAATACTATAAAGAGAATTTTAAAGACATAGACATTATTAAAGATCTAGATTATCAAGGCTTGATACAGCTGCTGGCGCGATTTCCAATCTTAACCAAAGAGTCTATCAAGGAAAGACTCGAAGTTTTGTTATCAGTCCCAGCTGATGCTTTAGATGAAATTTCAACAGGAGGCAGTTCCGGCCAGCCATTAAAGTTCTATTTAGATAAAAACCGTAGTGTTAGAGAGTGGGCTTTTATCCATCAGATATGGTCTGCCTGCGGCTATGAAGTAGGAGAGACAAGGGCAGTTCTGCGGGGGGTGCTTATTAACAATGTCGATCAAAAGCCATGGGAGTATGATGCAGCATTATCTGAGTTGAAGCTTTCACCATTTCATCTCACTCATAAAAATATTGCCATCTTCTTTGAGGAAATTGAGAGAAGAAAAATCAATTATATACATGGCTACCCCTCGGCAATTTCGATATTAGCAAAGCATATAGAACAAAATGGATGGGGCTATGCCGACAATATCAAAGGTGTTTTTCTAATCAGCGAGCCAGTTTTCCCACATCAGCAACAGCAGATACGCCGATCCTTCAAGCATGCAAAACTTTTACCTTTTTATGGCATGAGTGAAAAGGTTGCTATCGCTAAAGAAGTTGACGATAGCGACGGGACGTATGTTTTTAATCCGCTCTATGGCATAACCGAATTAGTATCAGCTTCCGGTGAATTGATCACCACGCCGGGAGAAAAAGGTAGAATTATATCAACCGGATTAATGTGTTCCGGGTTGCCATTTATTCGCTATGACACAGAAGATGAAGCCGAATTGGTTGAGCCAGCAACAGAGAGTAATAATTATCGCCTAACCGTTAAAAATATTCGCCCGCGCAGATCGCAAGAGTATATTGTGGGAAAAAATGGCGAGGTTTTTTCTATGGCTGCAATTAATATTCATTCTGATGCTTATTCTTTAATAAAGGAGTTTCAATTAAAACAGGAAGATCCTGGCTTGGTGCAAATTTTAGTCGTGCCTAACGACGGTGTTGAGAAAAATAAGCTGAATGATTTTTTAGAAGAAATTCAGCAAAAAGTGGGTTCTAACACATCATTTTCATTGAAATTAGTAGATGAAATAGCACGAACTGCTCGAGGCAAAGCCAAGTTTATAGAGCAGCTATTAAATCTTGAAGATTATCAGTAGGTCATTATCATGATATTAATGATAGGCACCTCACTTGCAACCCGAGGCGGTGTGGCAACAGTTGTACAGTCCTATATAGATGCTGGCTTTTTTAAAGAACAAGATATTGAGTATCTGGCAACTCATTCAGATGGCAGTGGTTTAAAAAAACTAGCTGTTGCATTGGTTGGGTTATTCAGGTTCTGGCTCAAGCTACCATTAAAGAAATATAATATTGTTCATGTGCATAGTGCGTCCAGGGCGAGCTTTTACAGAAAGACAATTTTTATTATTTCTGCCAAGCTTTTTAATAAGCCTGTGGTTTTTCATTTGCATGGTGCTGAATTCAGACAGTTCTATGAACGAGAGTTGTCATCACTTGGTCGCTGGTTTGCTCGCAGCCTGCTTTTAAAATGTGATGCTATTATCGTGTTGTCCAGTCAGTGGAAGCAGTGGATAGAAAATTCTCTCGGTAGCGGGGATGTTCATGTGGTGCATAACACACTTCCTGTTGGTGAATTGACAAGGCCAAGACAGTTATCAGAGAAACATAATATTGTATTTCTCGGCCGTGTAGGTGAACGAAAGGGCGTTGGTGATCTGATTAATGCTTGTGAGTTGCTACTACAAAAAAACTATTTCTCTCTAAGTATCGCTGGAGATGGTGATGTAGAAAAGTATCAATCAATGGTTGAGCAAAAGGGGCTCTCAGCACATATTCGGTTTTTGGGATGGGTTGATCTCAAGACTAAACAGCGGTTACTTGATGAAGCTGATATTTTAACTTTGCCTTCTTATAACGAGGGGCTGCCTATGAGCGTGCTGGAGGCATTAACCAACGGCATTCCTGTTGTGGCGACCCCAGTTGGTGGTATTCCCGATGTGCTTGAGGATGCAGAAAATGGATTTATTGTAGATCCGGGTGATGCGGAGGCTTTGGCAAATAGTTTTGATAAACTATTGTCAAATTCCGATACTTATAGAGCCATGAGCGAATATGCACTAGAAAGCATGCGGGCTAAGTTTAGTATGGCTCATACTAAGAAAGCCCTATTGGAGATTTATAAATTTGTGCTTGATAAAGAAGTTTAAGGCTGCCTTGTGAAAGTTAGAGAAAAGGTTTTATGGTATGTGAATAGATTGCGCTGCATGCAGCCAATGGAAGTGGTTCATCGCATAAAAAATAAACTACAAGCAGAAAAAGAAAGGTTTATAGGTACAGGAGCAGAACAGGTCCCGGAAGCCGTCGTAGTTGATGTGCCGTCATGGATTAGTGTTGCCAGCGCAGAACAGGCTCCTTCATGGATTGCTGAAGCCGATAAAATAATGGCAGGCACCATGAAGGTGTTTAATTTATCTGGCTATGTTCTTGGTAATCCTCCGCAGTGGAATATAGACCCAAAAACTGCAACGGTTGCGCCGCTCTATTTTGGCAAAACGATGAATTATCGCGATGAGGCTGTTGTTGGAGATATAAAATATCTTTGGGAACCAAGTCGCCATATACAGTTGGTGCCGCTATGTATGGCGTTCCGTCTGACTGGTGAGCAGCGTTACCTGCAGTCGTTTCGTACACAGCTGCAGTCTTGGTTTGAGCAGTGTCCTTATATGCAGGGTCCTCAATGGGTGAGCTCCCTAGAAATGGGGATTCGACTGATTAATTGGTCTATCTGTTGGCAATTGATTGGTGGCAGAAGTAGCGAACTTTTTTCCGGCGAACGGGGTCAGGTTTTTTTGAAGCAGTGGCTGGACTCTATTTACCAACACTGCCATTTTATCAATGGACATTATTCACGTTTTTCATCAGCTAATAACCATTTGATTGGTGAGGCCAGTGGGGTTTATGTGGCAGCACAAACTTGGCCTTTCTGGCAACAAATGGCAAGTTGGCAAAGCAGCGCAAAAAACGTTCTTGAGACAGAAAGCCAAGTGCAAAACTTTGCTGATGGTGTAAATAAAGAACAGGCGATTTCCTATCAGCAATTTGTGCTGGATTTTCTGTTGATACCGTATTTGGCTTCGATTAATACTGGCCCTTTTTCCAGTCGATACCTTGGCACGATTGAATCGATGATGGAGTATCTGACCGCCATGATTGATGTGTCCGGCAACGTGCCAATGATTGGCGATGCGGACGATGGCTACGCGGTAAAACTTGATTATAGTCAAGATTTCTGTCCTTATCGTTCACTACTGGCCACTGGTGCAGTGTTGTTTGAGCGTCCTGATTTTAAACACAAGGGCGGCAGTTTTGATGGCAAGTCACAGGTTCTATTGGGGGCTGACCTAGCGCGTCATTATAAGCAATTAGCCATGGAGCCCTATGAGCAGAAGCAGGTCTTTAGGGAGGGCGGTTATTATATATTAGGTGATAGATTCAATACTGAAGAAGAAGTCAAAATGGTAGTCGATGCCGGACCCTTGGGCTATAGCGGAATCGCGGCTCATGGTCATGCCGATGCCTTGCATCTGTATCTATCCGTTGCTGGCGTAGAGATATTAGTCGACCCAGGAACCTATGCCTACCATACCGAGAAGAAGTGGCGCAACTATTTTCGGGGTACCTCAGCCCACAACACTATTAGAATTGACGGGCTTGACCAGTCGCAAATCGGCGGTAATTTTATGTGGCTAGATAAGGCTGATACCGAAGTAGAGTCATTTCTCAGCAGCGGCAGTTATGATGTCCTGCGGGCTCGACACAATGGCTATATGCGGTTGGTGGACCCAGTGCTGCATCAACGTGAAATAAGCTATGCCAAGGCTGAGAGCTCGTTTGAGATAAGCGATATTATTACATGCAATAGCAGTCATATTGCCGAACAATTCTGGCATTTTGCTGAGGATACTAGGGTAGAATTAGTTGATGTTAATTGTATATATGTCAAGCGGCAAGGCGTTGAACTGAAGATATACCTGGCTGCAGCGGAGTCAATTGATGTGGTGAATGGCTCCGATGATTTGCCGTTAGGTTGGATATCCCGCAGTTTTGATAACAAACAAGCGTCTCCAACAGTTGTTGCCAGATATAAATTGTCTGGCACTACAAAACTATTATCATGCATAAAGTTAAAAAAAGGCAATGATCAGTCTGGCAGGTCGTAACAGTAAATAATAACAAGGCCCAAGATGTTACAGTCAATTCTAAACAGCAAATCCGGATTTAATAATTCCCTGCATGGCTTTCGTGGTATTGCGGCACTCATGGTGTATTTGGGCCATTCTGTAAATGGTTACCGTGAACATCTATGCTCAGGATGTTCTGCTGCACCTGTCATGGAGCAATTCTACTTTCTTGGTGCCTACGGCGTTGAGGTTTTCTTTTTCCTCAGCGGCTATGTTATTTTCTCAGCCTCACTGAAGGTAGATAGTAAAAACTTTATAACTCATCGTTTTTGGCGTATTTACCCAGTCTTTTTACTGTTCACTATCTTGTTTTTTGTGCTTAATCACTTTTTGCAAAAGTGGCCTGAAAAAGACAGCCTCATGGCTTTGCTTGCCAATATCACCTTTATTGACCGTTTCGTAGATACCAAACCCCTTTCGCCCAATGCTTGGAGCATTACTTTTGAGGTCTGGTATTACATAATGACCTTCACACTCTTGCGTCCTCTTATTGTTCGCAAGCACTATATCTTAAGCTTCTTAGCATTGGGGTTATGGTGTTATTTTATTGTGAAGTTCCCAATTACGCTTTACTACATTTTGGGAGTGCTGATTAATATAGGCTTAAGAAAGTATCAGAGCCGCCTGTCATATATGCCTGATTTTGCTGCTAATATTATTCAGTGGTTAGCGCTAGGGCTTGTGATATGGCTTGCCTTCGTAGATGATTACACCTATAAGTGGCATGTGCTAGTTGAAAGTCCAGAAATATGGCTATTGATGCTAGCGTTAACAACCTTTATGGCCTTTCTTTTCCATCCGGCGAGCATCATCGCCCGATGGCTTTGTGCGGCGCCACTCATGTCGTTAGGCACGGTAAGTTATACTTTATATCTGGCGCACCCTTATAGCTACTTAGTAGCAAGGATGCTTTCACAAAAGTTGGTTGAAGCTGGTATGGATTTTTCATTAGTCACAGTGATTTATATCGTAACTAATATATTACTAACCGTGACCTTGGTTGCCGCTGTGCATAACTGTGTTGAAAAAGCTTGTTATAAAAAGGGTACGGGAAAGGATATCTACACACCCAGCGTTTAGAAAATCAAATTTTCTTTGGCTACAACTAATTAAAATAGATAAAGATAGGTAAAAATAAAAAATGAGAATTAGTATTTTTGGCATGGGTTACGTAGGGGCTGTGTCGGCGGCTTGCCTTAGTAATGATGGTCATACGGTTGTTGGTGTTGATCCAAACACAACAAAAGTTGAATTGATTAACAGTGGCGCATCGCCAATTATAGAAAAAGATTTAGATGCGCTCCTAAAAGCTGGGGTTAAAAACGGGACTATTTCAGCCACGGTTGATGCGCTTGAAGCAATCAAAAATACCGACATTTCCTTTATTTGTGTCGGAACTCCTAGCCAGTTAAATGGTAGCTTGGATTTGAGATATGTTCGATATGTATGCGAGGATATTGGGCGGGCCATAAAGGATAAAGCAGATTTTCACGTTGTTGTAGCCAGAAGTACAATGCTGCCTGGAAGTATGGCGGATGTAGTTATTCCTACACTTGAAGAATCATCTGGTAAAAAGGCGGGAATTGATTTTGGAGTCTGCAATAATCCTGAGTTTTTGCGTGAAAGTACAGCGGTATACGATTACAATAATCCACCAAAAACGGTAATTGGTGAAACTGATCAGCGTAGCGGTGATATCTTGGTTGAGTTATACAAAGGCCTCTCCGCACCACTGATTCGTACTGATATCTCAACTGCCGAAATGGTCAAATATACTGATAATGTATGGCATGCTTTAAAAGTGTCTTTTGCTAACGAGATTGGCAATATCTGTAAATCAGTAGGTATTGATGGTCATGAGGTAATGGATATCTTCTGTAAAGATACCAAGCTAAATCTTTCTCCCTATTATATGAAGCCAGGTTTTGCTTTTGGTGGGTCCTGCCTGCCTAAAGATGTGAGGGCACTACGTTATAAGGCGCGATCGCTTGACTTGGAGCTCCCTATTATTAACTCCATTATGGATAATAACCAGCTACAAATAGATAAAGGTTTTGACATGATTACCTCAAAAGGTAATCGGAAAATTGCTATTTTAGGCTTTAGTTTTAAAGCCGGCACTGATGATCTTCGTGAAAGCCCGATAGTTGAAGTGATCGAGCGTTTGATAGGTAAGGGCTATGACTTAAAGCTGTATGACAAAAATGTAAGTTTGGCGGCTTTAACGGGGGCTAATAAGGATTATATTCTAAATGCCATTCCCCATATCTCTAAGTTAATGGTCAATACTATGGATGACGCTTTGGCTCATGGAGAAACGATAGTGATTGGCAATGGTTCCAGTGAATTTAAAGAGATTTTATCTTTAGCTTCAGATCAGCAAGTCATTGTTGATCTAGTCCGGATTTCAGATAAACAAAGTATTGAAGGGCGCTATGATGGCATCTGCTGGTAATGCAAAAAAAATATTATTTATCGTAGAAAATCTTCCCAGCCCATTTGACCGCCGTGTTTGGCAAGAAGCAACGACTCTTGTCCAAAATGGCTATGAAGTTTCAATTATTTGCCCTACTGGAAAAGGCTACGAAAAAAAGTATGAGGTAATAGATAATATCCATATCTATCGTCATTCTCTCCCGCTTGAGGCAGATGGTGCTCTAGGCTATGCCCTTGAGTATGGTGCTGCTTTGTTTTGGGAGTTTTATCTGGCTTTCAAAGTACTATTTACTAGAGGCTTTGATGCTATACATGCTTGTAACCCGCCTGATCTGATTTTTATTGTGGGTGGTTTTTTCAAGTTCTTCTTTGGCAAGAAATTTCTTTTTGATCATCATGATATTAATCCCGAGTTATATGAAGCCAAGTTTGGGCGTAGGGATTTTTTCTATAAGCTAATGGTCTGGTGTGAGCGGCTTACATTTAAAACAGCTGATGTTTCTATTGCCACCAATGAATCCTATAAAAAAATTGCCATTCAGCGTGGTGGCATGGATCCTGAAAGGGTTCATGTGGTCCGTAGCGGACCCAAGCTAGACCGGTTGAAAATTATTGATCCAGTGCCTTCCTTAAAAAAAGGAAAAGATTTCTTAGTGGGCTATGTTGGAGTCATGGGCAAGCAGGAGGGGATTGATTATCTGTTGAGGGCTGCAAAATATATTGTTAAAGATAAAGGGCGTGAGGACGTGCATTTTGGGTTGGTAGGTGGTGGAACAGAGCTTGAAGAAATGCAAGCTTATGCAAAAGACTTGGGCATTGAGAATTACGTGACTTTTACAGGGCGAGCTCCAGATAAAGACTTGATTGAAATGCTTAATACGGCCGATGTCTGTGTTAATCCGGATGTGGCCAATGAAATGAACGATAAATCTACCATGAATAAAATTATGGAATATATGGCACTAGCAAAACCGATAGTTCAGTTTGATTTGGCGGAAGGTCGCTTCTCTGCTCAGGAGGCATCGCTTTATGCCAATAAAAATGACGAGAAAGACCTTGGTGACAAAATACTAGAGCTACTTGCAGATCCAGTCAGACGCAAACAAATGGGAGATTTTGGTCGAGAGCGCGTTGTTAATGAGTTAGAGTGGAGCTATGAAGCGCCGAAGCTTCTAGCTGCCTATGGCCAGCTTTTTGGCTAAAAGCGTCATCAAAACTATTAATATTGATGAGATTTTTGGTTTGTAGCTAAATTTTAAAGTCAGGTTTTAAGCTAGGTAAAATCACTTGGTATAAATACCATCATTAAGACCACATCTTGCTTGATCATTCTGTACCTCCATGCCATATTTAATCGCTATAATATAAATAATAGCCGGTTGATAAGTTCGTCGTTAAAGCTTGCCAGCGCCCAATTTTCGGTCGTCAGTGCTTATCCTAAAGGCCCTATGTCAACCAGCGATTAATAAATAAAGGTTTTTTCATGAGTAGTGTCGATCCTGTTGTTCCGAAAAATGGCTCTGCCGATGCCGATAATGGAGCGGCTGTACAAAACCCAGTCAATTGGACCCTATGGCTATTGTTTATCGCCTCTCTAGGTTTGACTTTATTGGTATTTCAATCAGGTCTTGCTGAAATGGTTAAAGACTGGGATTCGGAGGAATATAGCCACGGTTATATGATACCACTGGTTGCGGCCTACATCCTGTGGCAAAAGCAAGAACAAATTCCCTCTCTGGTGCATAACGGAGCTTGGCTAGGCGTTTTAGGTACCGCCTTAGGCTTAGCAGCGTATTTCATGGGGGAAATGGCTACGGTTTATGAGATCGTTCAATACGGTTTCCTACTTTGCTTGTTTAGCCTGTTTTTATCATTTTTTGGCTGGCGCCCCATGTTGTTAGTATGGGTTGCGTTTGCCTACCTTGTTTTTATGGTGCCATTGCCGATTTTTGTCTACAAGGCATTGTCATCGGAATTGCAGTTGATTTCATCGCAGATTGGCGTCTTTGTAATCCGCCTGTTTGATATCAGTGTTTTTCTGGAAGGTAATGTTATCGATCTTGGGGTATACCAGCTACAAGTCGTAGAAGCTTGTAGTGGATTGCGTTATTTATTTCCTTTGATGAGTTTTGGTTTTTTAATTGCCTACTTATTTAAAGCGCCTTTTTGGCAAAAAGCACTGCTGTTTTTATCCACCATACCTATTACCGTTTTAATGAATAGTTTTCGCATTGGGGTTATCGGCGTAACCGTAGAATACTGGGGCATAGAAATGGCAGAAGGCTTTCTGCATGATTTTGAAGGCTGGGTTGTATTTATGGGTTGCCTTGGCGTTTTGGTTGTTGAAATGATGCTATTTCATAAATTATCAAGATCAACACTGCCGCTGATCGAAAGGGTTGACCTAGATATGCCGGAAGAGATAATTGGCTTAAGTCAGTTTAATATTAATTGGCGGGCACAACGGCCATTTATTTTTAGCCTATTGTTAGTTGTTTCTGCCTTGGTAGGTCAGCAGTTTTTAGAATCTAGGGAAGAAACAGAGCTGGCGCGCAAAGAGTTAACACAGTTCCCTCTCTATCATCAGAAATGGATAGGCCGTGAGGGGTCTATCGAAGACAACGTCCTCGATGTTTTGAAGCTGACCGACTACTTAATGGCAGACTATAGAATTAAATCCAGTCCTATACCGGTTAATTTTTATGTCGCCTACTATCAGTCTCAGCGTCAAGGCGCAGGCATCCACTCGCCACGTACATGCATCCCGGGCGGTGGCTGGGAGTTTAACGGCCTAGATCAAGTTATTATTCCTGACGTTGAACATATGTCAGGAGGGCCGCTTGAGGTAAATCGGGTAATCATTCGTAAAGATAAGTCTGCCCAGATTGTCTATTACTGGTTTGAGCAGCGCGGCCGCAACATTACCGATGAGTATGAGGCAAAGTGGTACGTCTTTTATGATGCAATGATGGACAATAGAACGGATGGCGCCTTGGTGAGGGTAACGATACCTGTGCTTAATATCGATAATCTTGAAGAGTCAGAGCAGCATGGCATCAAATTTATTCAGGATTTTTACCCGCTAATAGCAGATTATATTCCAGGCAAGAAGCTTTAAAAATAATGACAGTAGATAATGACAGAGCCCATGAGCAATGGAATTAATTTATAGTTTCACAGTCGCGTTGTTTTTAACCATAGCGTTAATGCCTGTACTGATCCGGTTTTCGGCGCAGTTGCAGTTAGTTGATGCGCCTACCGTTGATCGGAAGCTGCATGATAAGGTGATGCCGCGAAGTGGTGGCTTGGCGATTATCCTTGGTGTCTTTATACCGCTGGCTTTTTTGCTTGCAATGGACGGCTATATACCTTATCTGTTTATTGGTAGCGGAATCATTATTTTATTCGGCTTGCTGGATGACCGTATTGAGCTCAACTACCAATGGAAACTTTTTGGTCAGAGCCTTGCCGTTATAGTCGTGATGATGGGTGGTATTGTTATACATCAAATACCCTTTTTTGGCTTAGAGGCCATGCCAAACTGGATAAGCTGGCCGCTCACTTTTATCTTTCTGCTGGGGGTGATCAACGGAGTCAATTTTTCCGATGGTCTTGATGGTTTGGCTGCCGGTATGAGCTTGTTAGCCTTAGCGACTATTGCCATATTGGCTACGGTTGTTGAAGACCAGAATGTGGCCTTGATTTCATTGACGGTTATTGGCGGTATATTAGGTTTTCTTCGCTTTAACACCTTTCCTGCCAAAATTTTTATGGGTGATGCGGGTAGTCAGTTTCTTGGCTTTATTACGGCTTGTCTGGCCATCGTGGTTACCCAATCTGAATCTTCGGCGCTCAATACTTTTCTGCCTGTTATTATTCTGGGCTTGCCAATTCTCGATATTTTACAGGTTGTGCCCGTGCGAATAAAAAAGGGGTTGCCACTCCCAGGGCCAGATAAGGAGCATTTTCATCATCAGCTGGTAAAGCTCGAGTTTAAGCATCATGAAGTTGTAGCCATCATTTATGTGCTTCAGATCTTAATGATGAGTGGGGCATATCTCTTGCGGTTTGAAAGTGATATTGCATTATTTTCTTTTTATATGGTGTATCTGCTTGTCGTTTTAGGTGCTTTATATATGGCACATAGAGTAGGCTGGAGAGTTAGAGGGCCTCAATTAGAAACCTTTTCAAGGGAAAGGCGCAACTTACTCTTTCGTAAAATTGGATGGGTCTATCACTATTCGGCGCAGATAGTGCAGGTAGTCCTCATTCTATTTTTTATTGTCGTACCCTTGCTTATAACAGATATAGCTTTTCAGTTTTCGATTGCTGCGATGTTGCTTGCATTTGCATTTGCAGTGTTGGGGTTTGTTTTTAAATCGGCATCGGCATTGTTAGCTAGAGTTGCTTGCTATTCGGTCAGTGTATTTCTAGTCTACTTAGCCTCTATGCATATCCAAAATCCATCATATCTTAACTATATTGATATTTTTCTGGCTGTGCTGGCGGCTTTTTTGATGCTGTCGATTCGAATGAGCCGTCAAGAGCAATTCAGGCTTGATACTCAGGATTTGCTGATCTTGCTAATGGTCGTTATTGTGCCACAGTTGCCCCTGAACATTAGCGAAGACCTCGCCGTCAGTGAAATGGCTCTTCGCCTTGCTGTATTAATGTATGCTTGTGAGTTTTTGTTGGCACGGGAAGATGGGAAGCATTTCAAATACTTAAGCATGGGTTCGGTTTTTAGCTTTTTCATTATTAGCATGACCACATATATAACATTATAAATTTGATATTCTACGGAGAATAAAATGTCGTTGGGAAAATTTAAAAAAGCTAGTGCTACTGTGCTGCTCTCTTCTATCCTATTAGTAGCTTGTGGTGGTGGAGAAGAGCGTCAGGCCGAGTACCTCAGCAAGGCGCAGAAATACTTCGACCTCGAAAATATGGACAAGGCGAAGATCGAAGTAAAAAATGTGCTACAGATAAACCCAAATAATGCAGATGCACGCTATTTATTGGGGATGATTGCCGAGTCTGATAAAAACTTTCGGGGCGCGTTTGGCGGCTTCAATGCTGCCGTACAGATTGATGGCACTCATATAAAATCACTTAATAAGCTTGCCTCATATTTTCTAATGTCTAAAGATAATGAAGCAGCAAGGGAAAAGGTAGATGCTGTCTTAGCGATAGATCCTAATAATGCTGATGCCTTGGCGACTTTGGCTGCTCTAAGCATATCCGAAGAAAAGAAAGATATTGCTATTGAAAAGGCGCGACAGGCTTTGTCCGTTGAGCCTGGGCATGTTCAGGCGACGACCGTGCTAGCTGCAATTTATGCTCAAGAAAACCCGGACCTAGCGATGGATGTCATCACCAAAAGTATAGCTAGCCAGTCCAAGAATGAATCCCTTAAGTTGTTGAAAATTCGTTTGCTTGCTTCCCAGAATAAAAAGCAAGAAGCCGAGTTGTTATTTAAAGAGTTAATTACTGAATATCCAGATAATACGGTATATGTTGCGCAGTTAGCAAACTTCCAATTGCAAGCAAATGCTACTAAAGAAAATGAAGATGATCGTAAATCTGCTGCGGAGAAAACTTTGAGAGCAGCCGTTGCTGATAGCCCCGAGGAAGATCAGTATAAATTGTGGTTAGTGGAATTCTTATTTAAGAACAGAGGAGTTGACGTCGGTAAAGAGCAGTTAGAGAAGTTTGTATCGGCCTTGCCAGAAAATTTTACAATGCGTGATCAATTGGCCGCGATTTATTTGTCTAGCGAAGATATTGAAAAAGCCAAGGCGCTTTACCAATATGTTATTGATACTGCTCCGGAGGATGCCGTTGCTCTAGATGCACGTAATCGTTTAGTACAGATAGCGCTGAATCAGGAAGATAGAAAAAAAGCGGATAGTTTATTGGCTGATATTTTTGAGTTGGAGCCAGAAAATGCTTCGGCCCTGATTATAAGGGCAAGATTGAAGCTGCAAGAAAATGATATTGATGCGGCAATTCCTGATTTACGGGTGGTGCTTAAAAATGATCCGGAGTCTGTTCAGGCATTAACACTTTTAGCCTCAGCATATCGGTTTAATAATTCGCCAGATTTGGCGTTGGATAGCTATCAGCAATTGCTGGCGATTCAGCCTAAGAATCTTCCAGCTTTAGTTGAGACTAGCCGGCTATTAATTGCCAAAAATCAACTTGATGACGCGCTATCTCTTTTGGAGACGGCTAATAAGATTGATGGCAGTAACTCCGATATCGTGCAATTACTGGCTGATTTATATTCTCGTGAGCAGCGTTGGGATGACGCCCTATCGATTGCTGCAAAATTAACAGAGAATGATCAGACTATGGCTAATGGTTATTATCTACAGGGCAAGGTATTTCTACGTAAAGAAGACCTTAAATCGGCGGTAAATGTTTTAGAAAAGTCCATAGAGCTTGAGCCGGCGGGTATTGATTCGCTCACGTCACTCTTGGGTGCTTATGTTGCTTTACAGCAGCAAGACAAGGCGACTACTTTTGCTAAGGCCCATGTTAAAAAATATCCAGAGCAAGCGCATGCACGTGAATTATTAGCCAATCTATATGCTGCTAATGACGATCGAGCTGCAGCCATTGCAGAGCTTAAAGCGTTAATCAAAGATCAGCCTGCTAGGAATTCGGCTTATTTAACCTTGGCGCGTCTTTATTATCAGCAAGGAAAGGTTGAGCTGATAGAAGGGCTATATTTGGCTGGATTGAAGGAGGTACCAGAGAATAGTAGGTTAAGATTATCTTTGGCTGAGTTCTACCAGCTGCAAGAGCAATATCAAAATGCAGTTGATACGTATGAAGTTTTATTGAAAGATAACCCCGATTCGTTAGTGATCAAGAACAACCTCGCATCGCTAATTATGGATTACTTTAACAACCCAAAAACCATTGCCAGAGCTGCTGAGCTGGCAGTAGATTTAGCCGCTACCGAAAACCCTGCTTTTTTAGACACTGCTGGCTGGGTTCAGTATCAGCAGGGTAACTACCCTCAGGCGGTTTCATTATTGGCTGCAGCAATTGAACTCGGTGGTGAAGGTGCTATTTATCATTATCATTTGGGTATGGCTTATTATAAGAGTGATATGAAGGCGCAGGCTAAAGAGCAATTGGTCTTGGCCTTGGCTGATGAAAAGATTGATTTTGTCGGCAAAGATGAAGCGCGCAGCACCTATAATCAGTTATAAGACGTAACAAAAAATATAGCCCCGCTTTGAAGGGGCTATATTTTTGTTGACCCATGTCATATCAGTTTCCACTTATTTCTTATAGCGAAATACGCCAATGACTAAGAAAATATTATTGGTATTCACCGTTTTTATCTTTGCCCTATGTTTAACCTATGCGGCTCTTTATCTAAAAAATAATCGTGCACTTGAGTTTATTGATAAGCTTGCGGTGAGTGAAAGCCTGGAGCAATCTATTCAGTGGTTAGTCAACAATGAAGAGAAAATCCTCGATGACAATAATGGCATGTTATGGTGGATGCTGAAACGAAGTGCAGAAATCACAAGGGATTATAGAATTCTTAAGTTATACAAGGCCTATAAAGCCAAATATATTGACGGCAATCCCAATAATGTTTGGCGCGCCTTATTTATTCCCTACTCAAACATAAACCTCAACCGATATGATTTAAGAGCTTTCCCTGATTATAATTTGTATTTCCTTTATGGTCTTACCTGTAATAAAGACTATGCCAAGCGCGAGATAATCCAGAAACAGATGCGCACAGATTTTTGTCCAACCGAGCATCCAATAAGCCCAGCCTGTGTTACCCATCAATTGATGGGCTTGCAATTTAGAATTATGCGTCAGTGTGGCAATAAGGATGCAATGCTCTCTCAATCCAGAGAGCTTCAAGATATGATCTTTAAGCAATTACAATGGGATATTCGTGTTGTCGATGTTTATTTGCAGAGGGTATTAATGCTTATCGATACTGGGGCTTCAGAGCGCGTAAAGAATCAATGGGTACAGAATATTCTGAATCAACAATCTGCGGATGGTGGCTGGGGGCCCTATCAGTCATTGATAGAGATAGGCGGTGATAAGGCTATCGGTTTTTATGGCAAAGGCATCAAGATCGTTAAGCCGAAGACCAACTTGCATGCGACGGCTCAAGGTGTACTTATTATGTCACTGTTGGCTTCTATGGAAGGAGAGGTGATTGATATGGCTGATTCCAAGGGTAGATCGAAGCATTTTTAGTGCTGCTGCTTTAGTAACGATCCTCTTTATATAAATATGGCCCGCCCGACAGGATTCGAACCTGTGACCAACGGCTTCGGAAGCCGCTACTCTATCCAGCTGAGCTACGGGCGGAGGTCTGTTAAACCAGCCGATAACTAACGAGGCTATTAACAGGCCACGCATCATACCGATGAACGCTAATTTAGTCTATGTTGTTGCTAAATATCAGGCCTTGAGTGCTAGTATGGCCAGAACAGCAATAATTAATGTCGCTTAAATTTCCGCTTGCGCGGTAAAGTGGCTATAATTCCCGCCAGTTATCGCCAGCACTGTCTGGAATAAAGATTTTAGCCAAGATTAGGCGTTTAAGTGAGGACATCGATAGTGATGAACATGTTAAAAAGCAACGCAGTTAAGCTGATGGGTATCTTATTATTAGGTGTGACACTGTCTGCCCACGGACTATCAGATAAGCAACGCGCTGGAATTGAACAGCGTATTGCCCCTGCTGGCAACGTCTGTATGGAAGGTGATAGTAGCTGCGGCGTTGCAATGGCTGCAGCCGGCGGCAGCACGAAGTCACCGGAAGAAATCTACAATACCAACTGTATGGCTTGCCATGCTACGGGTGCTGCGGGTGCCCCCAAAATGGGTGATGTAGCCGCTTGGGCTAGTCGTTTGGACAAAGGGATTGAGCAAGTCTATGCCAATGCCATTAACGGCATTAATGCGATGCCAGCCAAAGGCTTGTGTATGAGTTGTTCAGATGATGATGTGATAGCGGTGGTTGACTATATTTTTGATAATAGCCAATAGTGGCAGTTATTAATCGATAATAAAAAAGCCGCTTTCAAGCGGCTTTTTTATTGGCTACTAAATTGTAGGAGCTATCAATATTGTAAGGGCTATCAATATTGTAGGAGCTATCAATTGCAGGCAGAATCGTTAGTGCAATTGTCGCCATAGCTTTGCTGACAGGAATCAAGATTTAACCAAAACCAAAGATAACAACGCCCAAAAATAGCGTTTAAAACCAGAAAAACACCGGCAATAGCAGCTACCCACTCCAGAATATTCATTTCGGCTTGGTTTATGGCCCATAGCGTGATGATCACTCCCAATATAGAGCGGACTATTCTCTCTGTTATGCTCAGGTTTTGATTGATCATGGATTAAATACTTTTCAGGTCTATCGTTTGCAGCGTTATTACAGTACGACGCGCGATAGCTATTGGATGACCTTTGTGTAAATAATGACCGGTTCATCTGTACTATACTTGCTGAAACTTTCTGGTTACATCTAATTAAATCAACAGGGGCATAATCATGAATCTAATCGCTGCGGTTACCGGTATTATCGTGTTGCAATACTTTGTATTTGTCATGATGGCAGGGGCTATCCGGGGTAAATCAGGCATACAGGCCCCAGCGATGACGGGAGATGCCAGACTAGAGCGAATGCTCAGGGTGCAAATGAATACTCTGGAGCAAATGGTCATAGTGATCCCTTCCATGTGGTTATTTGGCACTTATATCAATGAAATGTATGCAGCGAGCTTGGGCGCCGTGTTTGTTATTGCTCGGGTGCTTTATTGCCGAGGTTATTTAAAGGATCCTAGTAAGCGCGCTATAGGTTTTGGTTTAGGCATGTTGGCCACCATCATGATGTTAGCCGGTGGCCTCTATGGAGCGATAATGGCAGCGATATGAGGGTTAATAAACTGCGCGGCCGTAAACAAATAAGACGCTATGCCAGATGATTAATTGACGTATTTACTGAGCCCTGCAATGACTTTCATCATCAGGCAGGGCTAGACTAAAAACATTAATGCTTAGGGAACCAGTGCTGGGTTTTATTGGCAAACTTAACTAGCGATAACATCACCGGCACCTCTACCAGCACACCAACCACCGTAGCCAAGGCCGCACCGGAATGCAGTCCAAATAATGAAATAGCCACAGCGACAGCCAGTTCAAAAAAGTTACTGGTACCAATCAGTGCCGCCGGTGCCGCAATCGGATGCGCCAGCTTGATTTTGCGCGCAGCAAAGTAAGCAATAAAAAAGATGCCATAGGTCTGGATAATTAACGGTATCGCGATCAGTACAATACTTTGTGGCTTGGCTAAAATAGTTTCAGCTTGAAAGCCAAATAACAAAACAACCGTTGCCAGCAAGCCGACCATGGATAGAGGTTTAAGGCTATCTACAAGGCCGGAAACTTTATTGTGTAAAAATTTCCGGGTTAACAAGCCGGCGGTCAATGGTAGCACCACATATAAAACAACCGACAGTAACAAGGTTTCCCAAGGCACGGTAATATCACTAACGCCCAATAAAAACGCTGTAATCGGTGCAAAGGCAAAAATCATAATAATGTCATTAACCGATACCTGCACCAGCGTGTAATTAGGGTCGCCTTTGGTTAACTGGCTCCAAACAAAAACCATAGCGGTACAGGGCGCAACACCCAATAAAATCATACCGGCAATATATTCATTGGCGGTTTCCGGGCTGACCCAGTCGGCAAAAATAAAATGAAAAAATAACCAGCCCAATGCCGCCATCGTAAATGGCTTAATAATCCAGTTAACAATTAAGGTAAGAATCAACCCTTTGGGTTTTTTGCCAATATCTTTAATCGCGGAAAAATCGACCTGAATCATCATTGGATAAATCATCAGCCAAATCAGCACAGCAATCAGCAGATTGACATGGGCGTATTCCCAGCTGGCAATAACGGCAAAGCTGGAGGGCATAAGGTTGCCCAGAATAACACCACTAATAATACATAGACCTACCCACAGACTGAGGTAGCGTTCAAAGATCCCCATTATTGTTCACCTATTTGTTGAAAGATTGTTTGCCATTGGTTTTTTTCTCGCTTGCCAATATCCATAGCGATTAATTGTTCAATACGCGTTTGAAGTAGCTTAATCGTTTGTTTAAAGGCATTAGCAATGTCTGCTTCGGAACCTTGCAACTGTGAAGGGTCAACTAAACCCCAATGAACTTTAAGCGCATGGCCAAACCAGCTAGGGCATGATTCGCCGGCTGCGGCATCACAAACGGTAATCACCACATCGGGTTGCCAGCTTTGATGGTCATCCCATGATTGGCTGGTCAGGCCCGCTGTGGGAATATGCTGCTCAGATAAAAATCGCAAGGATAAAGGATGAACCTCCCCCACAGGTTGACTGCCGGCAGACTTGGCAGTCAATATGCCCTTGCCATAATGATTGGTCACCGCCTCAGCCAAAATACTGCGGCAGCGATTGTGGGTACAAATAAATAATAATTTCATAAGCTGGCCTGATGATAGAGCTATTTATAATAACGTCATACCCACATCATTGCCTTAACAAACAGTCCATACCGCGCTGCGACCTCTGCCTGTGGTCACAATGATTTTTTTCTCTTTAAGATTGCGCAATATCATTCGAATATGGTCACGGCTGATGGTGGGGAAGGCCTTGCAAACCTCGCCATAGCGAAAAGGGCGCTGTTGTTGTTTGACATAGCGTTCGATCAAGGCCGTTTTGGAGCCGCGCCCGGCGCTGATATTGGCGTGTTGCACTTGGCGGTCAAAGCGTTGATAGAGACGACCAATTAGCACCCACCAATAACTCAGCCAGGCCAGAGGGCTATCGCTCTGATTGAGTGAGCGGTAGAAGGCGCGCTCGGTGGCAACAACCTCCGACTCCAGATCAACCATCTCAACAATGTGATAGCCATGGCTGTGGAACAGATGGCGGGCGAGTAATAAGACCAGACGGCGGTTGCCATCAAAGAATGGGAAGGTTTGCATTAGTTCCATCATCAGTAACGGAATCGCAATAAGCGGTTCGACGCCATCCTGCAGGGCCTGATTATAATCGGCGACCAATGATTCCATCGCGACGGCAATAGCGTCTTCAGTGGCTGGCACCGTAAGGTATTGATCAGGTAGGTCACGGCGTGAAATCTTTAGCTTTAGGTCGCGCCAACAACCGCCTTGGTCATTTAGTTGCCGATGGATCGATTTAATCAATTCGGTATCAAGCGGCTGCGCCTTAATCTGCGATAAATAGGCCAGAGCCTGTTGATAGTTAAAATGCGACGATGGATCCTGAGAGGCCATCACTTTAGAGGCACTAAGTTGGGATTTAACCGCCATACCCGCCAGTAAATCGATGGATAATGACTGTCTGGCACTATTGAGTCCTTGTTTATAACGTAAATCGGCTAATTGCTGGCTAATCGACAGCGAAAACTGCAGTTGCTGGAGCGAGGCTTTAGCTAAGATTGACATAATCAACGACCTAATTAAGGGTGTTTTTTTAGAATAATACCCTTAATTAATACAAGATGAAATAGCGTCAGGGAAATCAAACGCGTAATTAAACCGCTTACTGCTGACGTAAAGGCTGCAAAGCCTTATGGATTTTCTGTAAATGCTCACCGACCGCCGGCCCTTTGGCTTTGGAAACGCCCACCGCGAGAATATCCATCACCGCCATATGCGCCATCCGCGAGGGCAGTGGTGTATATTTTTCAATATCTTCCTTAACGTCAATATGCAGCGCAATATCACAGTCCTGCGCCACCGGCGTATTGCTGGGCGCCAAGCCAATAATGGTAGCGCCGGTTTCTTTCACCAATGCCATGGCATCAATTAACACCTGAGTTCGTCCCGATTGTGAAATAGCCACAACCACATCCCCCGACTGCAATGACATAGCAGACATCGCTTGAATATGGGGGTCAGAATAAGCGGAAGAGGGAATCTGCAAACGGAAAAACTTATGTTGGGCGTCGGTAGCTACCGGACTGGAGGCACCAAAACCATAAAACTCCACTCGGCGGGCCTTTTGTAATACATCAACTGCCGCCTCAATCGAGCGTGTATCCAAACTGTCGCGAACCTTTTTTAAGGTGTCCATCGCCGAATCGAACACCTTAATGGTATATTCGCGCGCCGAGTCATGCTCATTAAGACTAAATTCTTCATAGCTGGGGCTATGGGCAATATGCTGGGCAAGCAGTAATTTAAAACCCTGAAAACCATCACAGCCAATAGCGCGACAAAAGCGCACCACCGTGGGTTCACTGACACCGGCATTTTCCGCAAGATCAACAATCCGTAAATGAATCACCTTGTCCGGTTGGCCAAGAATAAAGTCCGCCACCTTCAGCTCCGACTTTCGCAACTCCGGTCGGGCTAGCTCAATGGCATTGATAATATTAATCGGCTTCAAAGTGGTATCCAGCGGTTATTGTTTGTTGTTGCAGTTTTTATTCTAACGCATTTTGCCAAATAGTCTTATTGCTGATTTTCCAAGCCGTTATCGATAGTAATCGAGCGTGCTGTCTCTAGGAGTAGTTAACCCTAGTCTGCTAGAATGCGCCGCTATGGATGTATCGCATATTCTCAACGATTTAAATGACGCCCAACGCCAAGCGGTGGCTGCGCCATCGGCTAATTTATTGGTTCTGGCTGGTGCTGGCAGTGGTAAAACCCGCGTGCTGGTGCATCGTATCGCCTGGTTAATTCAGGCCGAGGGCGCATCGCCCTATAGTATTTTGTCGGTGACCTTTACTAATAAAGCGGCCAAGGAAATGCGCGCCCGAATTGATGAGCTGATGGGCTCCTCCTTGGGTGATGGGGCACCCCGTGGTATGTGGGTCGGTACCTTTCACGGCATTGCCCACCGGCTGTTAAAGGCCCATTGGAAACAGGTTGGTCTACCCCAGAATTTTCAAATCCTTGATAGCGACGATCAGCTAAGAATAATCAAACGCATCCACAAAGAGCTGGATCTGGATGAAAGCCAATGGCCGCCCAAACAATCGCAGTGGTTTATCAATGCACAAAAAGATGAAGGTCGACGTGCGGCGCATATTGAAGATTACGGTAAAGATTTAAACCATACCATGATGTTGCGGGTGTACTTGGCCTATGAGCAGGCCTGTGAGCGACAGGGCGTGGTTGATTTTGCCGAGCTGTTATTGCGCGCCCATGAGCTTTGGTTAAAGCAACCCGCCGTGCTAAAGCATTATCAAGATCGTTTTAGTCATATTTTGGTAGACGAGTTTCAAGATACCAACACTATTCAATACGCTTGGCTGCGGGTATTGGCCGGCAAGCAAATCCCTGTGGTTGCTGTGGGTGATGATGATCAATCTATTTATGGTTGGCGTGGCGCAAAGATTGAAAATATTCAGCAGTACTCGAAAGATTTTCCCAACACGCAAATAATTCGTCTGGAGCAAAACTATCGATCCACATCGACCATACTCCAAGCTGCTAATGCGGTGATAGAAAATAATGCCGATCGCTTGGGTAAAAAACTGTGGACACAAGATGGCGAGGGCGAATTAATCTCACTGTATACCGGCTTTAACGAACAGGACGAAGCGCGTTTTGTGGTAGAGCAAATTGAAGAGTGGGTAAAAAACGGCAACACTAGAAGTGCTTCGTCGGTACTCTACCGATCCAATGCGCAGTCGCGGGTATTGGAAGAAGCATTAATCCGTAGCGGTATTCCTTATCGCATTTATGGTGGCCAGCGGTTCTATGATCGTATGGAAATAAAAAATGCGCTGGCATATATGCGGCTAATCAATAATCGTCATGATGATACGGCGATCGAGCGAGTCATTAATACACCGACCCGCGGTATTGGCAATAAAACCGTAGACACCGTGCGGGACTATGCCCGTGAGCATGGCGTTTCACTCTGGCAGGCGGCCAATCAGATAGTTGAACAAAAGCTATTACCGAATCGCGCGGCTAATGCGCTACAAATATTTATTCAGCTTATCAATATCATGGATACCGACACCGATAAGTTAAGCTTGCATGAGCTCACGGATCATATCGTCAGTGCATCTGGCTTAATTGAATTTCATCAAAAAGAAAAAGGTGAAAAGGGTCAAGCCAGAATAGAAAACTTGCAAGAACTAGTGGTGGCAGCGGGACAGTTTGTTAGCGAAGATGAAACCATTTCGCCATTACAGGAATTTTTGGATAGTGCCGCACTGGATGCTGGCGAACAACAAGCCGATGAATATGAAGACAGTGTGCAACTGATGACATTGCATTCCGCCAAAGGCCTAGAATTTCCTTTGGTGTTTCTGGTGGGTATGGAGGAAAATCTATTTCCGCATAAAATGTCATTGGATGAGCCGGGCCGGTTAGAAGAAGAGCGTCGACTATGCTATGTAGGCATTACCCGCGCGATGCAAAAATTGTATATTAGCTATGCCGAGTCAAGGCGGATGTACGGTACTGAAAACTTTAACTCGCCGTCGCGATTTATTCGTGAAATTCCTAAGCAGCTAGTACAGGAAGTGCGATTAAATACCACCATTACCCGTCCGGCAAGCTACTCGCCTTCATCATTTCAAGATCATGCCATTCCTGAAACCGGTATCAATTTAGGTCAGCAGGTTTTACACTCGATTTTCGGTGTCGGCACAGTGATTAATTTTGAAGGGCAGGGGCCTGCTGCCAGAGTGCAAATCAATTTTGATGACGAAGGCACAAAATGGTTGGTAGTCCAGTACGCCAACCTTGAAGCACTATAACAACATAAGGAATAAAAAGGGAATAAAATCATGAGCATAAGCTACCATCGCGTTAGTCCCATTATTATCCTAGTGCTTGTTGCTGCGCTGGTGACAGTTGGTGGCTTATTGGTGGTCCAGCGGGCCGAAAATATAACGCAGCCTGACAAGGCCGCAGCGGCGACTAATACCGAAACCTTTGAGTGGAAAATGGTAACCACATGGCCGAAAAATTTTCCCGGCTTAGGGACCGCGCCGGAAAATTTCGCCAAAGTGATTAACCAAATGAGCAATGGCCGCCTAACCGTTAAAGTGTATGGGGGTGGTGAAATGGTGCCCGCGCTGGAAGTATTCAGTGCTGTTTCCCAAGGTACCGCCGAAATGGGGCACGGTGCGGCCTATTATTGGAAAGGTAAAATCCCGTCCTCGCCATTTTTTACCTCCGTTCCATTTGGTCTTACCGCACAGGAAATGAATGGCTGGCTTCACTATGGTGGCGGCTTGGCATTGTGGCGTGAAGCCTATGCACCTTTTAATGTGATTCCTTTTGCCGGTGGTAATACCGGCGTGCAAATGGCGGGTTGGTTTAACCGTGAAATTAATTCCATGGAAGATATCAACGGTTTAAAAATGCGCATTCCCGGTGTCGGCGGGGAAGTATTTAGTCGTGCCGGTGGTACCGCGGTGACTTTACCGGGAGGCGAGCTATACACATCGTTGCAAACCGGTGTTATTGATGCCACTGAATGGGTGGGCCCCTATAACGATATGGCGCTGGGTTTATATGAGGTGGCAAAATATTATTACTACCCTGGCTGGCATGAGCCCGGCGCGGCACTAGAGTTAATTGTCAACAAGGACGCCTATGACTCACTGCCCAAAGATTTACAAAAAATAGTAGAAGTTGCCGCCCGCTATGCCAATCAGGATATGCTGGATGAATATACCGCACGCAATAATGCCGCCTTATTAAATTTGCAAGAAAATTATAATACCGAATTGCGCAAGTTGCCTGATGATGTGTTGCGAGCTTTGCATAAAGCCTCTGATCAATATCTGGCAGACGTGGCCAATCAAGACCCTATGGCCGCCAAGGTTTACAAATCATGGCGGGCTTATGCCGATGGCGTTAAAAACTATCATCATATTTCCGAGCAGGCTTATATCAACGCTAGGGATTTATAGCGATTGGCGTCCTGTTATGATGACGAATGCGCGTACGGCATAGTTTTTTTGTTAGATAATATCTTTGTCCAATGCTCGATAACTGATTGCCTCGGTTAAGTGTTGGCTATCAATAGTCTGCGCCTCTGCCAAATCAGCAATCGTTCTCGCTACCCGTAAAATGCGATGATAAGCGCGCGGTGATAAATGCCATCGCGTCACCGCCTGTTCCAATAAGTGCTGCTCGTCACCGCCTAGATGACAATACTGTTCCAGCTGAGCGTTGTTTAACTGTGCATTGCAATGGTGCTGTCGCTGTTTTTGTATAGCCCTGCATCGAATAACTCTTTTAATAATATCCGCCGATGATTCGGCAGGCTGTTTTTTTTGTCGCAAAGCACTGACCGGTATACGATTGACGGTTACCTGCATATCAATGCGATCAAGTAATGGACCCGAAATTTTATCGCGATAGCGACGCCGCTTATCCAAGCTACAACGGCAGGCTTTTTGTAAATCGCCATAATAACCACAGGGGCAGGGATTCATGGCTGCAATCAATTGAAAGTTGGCAGGAAAGATCGCTTGTCGATTGGCGCGGGAAATTAAAATTTCGCCAGATTCCATAGGTTCGCGCAGCACTTCTAACACCTGCCGCTGAAACTCGGTTAATTCATCCAAAAATAATACGCCATGATGGGCTAGAGAAATTTCGCCGGGCTGCGGATTGCTGCCACCGCCGACTAGAGCAACAGATGAGGCGGTATGGTGCGGGTTTCTAAAAGGGCGTTGATAAAAATCTTGCCGATTTTTTTGCTGACTAACGGAATAAATGGCGGCTACTTCTAACATCTCCTGCTGACTTAAGGGCGGAAGAATGCTTGGCAATCGGCTGGCCAGCATGGTTTTGCCGGTACCCGGTGGGCCGCAAAACAATAAATTATGTTTGCCCGCTGCGGCAATTTCTAACGCCCGTCTTGCTAGCGCCTGCCCTTTAACATCGCAAAGGTCAGGATAACAAAGCGATGTCTGTGTTTTGGGCTTTGCCTGCTGCGGTATTAGTGGTTCTCTATCATGTAGATGTGCCGATAACTGCAATAAATGTTGGCAGCTAAAGATAGTGGCCTGTTGGCAGAGTGTGGCCTCATTGACATTGGCTGGTGGGACTACCAAAGCACGCTTGGCGGCAGTGCTTTTTATCGCGGCTGGCAGTGAGCCCTGTACCGTATGTAATTCACCAGTTAATCCCAACTCGCCTAAAAACTCGATATGCTCCAGTGGCTTGACAGGCACCTGACCCGAGGCTGCGAGAATGCCGATAGCAATGGGCAAATCAAAGCGGCCGCCTTCTTTAGGTAAATCAGCAGGGGCAAGATTAATGGTGATACGTCGGCTGGGAAATTCAAAATGCGAATTAATAATCGCACTGCGCACCCGATCCTTACTTTCTTTGACCGCAGTTTCTGGCAGACCGACAATCGATAAGCTGGGCAGTCCGTTAGATAGATGTGTTTCGACGCGTACCAATGGTGCATCCACACCACATTTAGCGCGAGTATAAACAATGGCAAGTGACATAAGCTTCCTTCCTTGGAAGTGGTAAATATTGGAGGGCGGTTACTCTGGCTTAAGTTGTTCAGACAAGGCTTGAAGCTGCTGTTCTAACTGATCAATTTTGTCGCGGCTGCGATGCAGTACCGCCACTTGGGCATCAAACTCTTCTCGGCTAACCATATCCAGTTTACTAACGGCACTTTGAATAACCGCGCGTAAATTGCGTTGGGCCTCTGTCTTAATCGAAGCGCCATCACCGCCAGCGGCAAACATGGCCGAGATTTTTTCCGTCAGGCTTTCAACCAGACTATCGATCCGTTCAAGATTATTTTGCATAGCGTTTGCCCTTATTATCCAGTCGCTAGTGTAGCGTAAATTCCAATTGTGGGTAACGTCGGATAATCAATGACAGCCATAATTTTAGTTGGTAGGCGGAAGTATAAAAACACCGGCTTCATGACGTAAGTATTTCACTCTGGCGCTAATTAAAAGGCGCTCATGGCCAGCCCAGTTGGCCGGGTTATTTGCCACGATGATTTCGTAAGCGCTATACCAAGCCGATTTTTATTAAATAATTGGCCTATTTGGTTTATTTAAGTGCGAATTTAAACAGCATTGTTTTATTTGAGGACAGAGAGCCGGGCTGGGCAGTGTGGTGACGAATTTTTTGGTGCTTGATTTTAGGCGATGCACTGAAAACGGGCTTTTTAATAGGCGCTAAATAAACTGTGGGTGAAAATGGTCCATAAAGTATTGATCTTTTTCTGCCACAGCTGGCAGATTAGTCATCGACTAATGCGGCAATTTATTGGGCCTATGGGCTCAAGCGCGGACTAGCGCTGTATATCCGCACTAGATTTTGCAGGGGCGTTGATCATAACAAGTAACACAAGCCTGCTTCTCAAAGGATGGTAAATCAGTCAATGCTCGGCTGTTGAAGCGCCAATCTGAGGCATTGCCCTGCTTGAAAAAGACTGCCTGATGACGTTTAGCCGCCCTTTTGCATGGCGGTAGATTAGACCGGCGATCACGCCGATAGGGCCATAAGTGCTTTATTTTGGTGCATAAAAAGCTCTGTGCACCGCCTTGATGCGCCTAAAAAGGCCATTAATAGGGCGAAATGATCAGCAATTTCGATAATCTATTGATAATTAAAGATTTTTCTAAGTTGGCATGACGTATGCAATATCTGAGCTATACTTGAAAAGTCTGTGTTTAGCTTATTTTGATATAAAGCGAATAACATAAGGAAGCGTTACAGACTTTGGTTGTTTAGAACAATTTTATAATTTTGTACTAAAACTTGGAGACAAAAAACAATGAAAAAAATCAATACACTTTTAGCAGCAAGCGTTTTGGCAGCAACAGCGGGTGTTTCTGCACCTGTTTTGGCTGATTTATCAGCTAATGCTGGTTTTGTTAGTG
>NZ_CAXAHB010000007.1:0-41394 GCF_963968385.1 uncultured Oceanicoccus sp. | reverse complement strand
CCAAATAGACCAAATAGACCAAATAGACGTTTAGCGATCTGGATAATGCTATTATCAAAAATTGGTTAAGCATAGCAATATTATAAGCCGTTTTAGTTTTCTTACCGAAACATCAGCCCATCTCACAAGGAAGTACATGGCGGCTTATGAAAAAAACTCAAAGCAATAATGTGATTCCGATTACACAGGCTAAAAAGCTCAAACCTGTTAACAC
The DNA here is from genome assembly GCF_963968385.1 of uncultured Oceanicoccus sp. Classification (NCBI taxonomy): domain Bacteria; kingdom Pseudomonadati; phylum Pseudomonadota; class Gammaproteobacteria; order Cellvibrionales; family Spongiibacteraceae; genus Oceanicoccus; species uncultured Oceanicoccus sp. The sequence continues at coordinate 41,180 of NZ_CAXAHB010000007.1, read as the reverse complement.
TCGAAAAAAAATTATTGATGCCTATATTGAGTTAATCACCAAGCAAGGCTTTTCGGCTACCACACATAAACAACTAGCAGAAAAGACACAAGTTTCTTCAAGTACCATCTACCATCACTTTGCCAAAAAAACTGATTTATATGAGGCCTTAATTGACCGCGCCCATAAAAAGTTTCTAACGCTTATCGACGATGAAGATATGTTTGCCGGCACACTTGAAACTCGAGTTAGTCTTCTTGTCTCGTTGAGTTGGGATTTTTTTCAGAGTCAGCTCTATTTGGCCTCGCTAGAAATTCGCATAATGACCCGCAAAGACCCGATCATGGTTGGTGCAGCGGAACTCAGCGAACACTATGATACGAAACGGACACAACGTTTAAGGCAGATATTAGTTGGGGCTAACGTAAACGACCGTGAACTATGGGAGGCATTGACCTATGGGCATACCACTCTTATCGGTTTATGCCATGAAACTATCCGTAAACCCAAACTAGATAATATTGACAGTTATTTATGGCGTATCAGTCGCAATATGGTGAAGATGCTGAAATCTGCTGATTAGTTCTTATTGCGCTTTTATTCTCTGCCGTACTAATGAAATCTATATAGGTCTTGACGATGACTGCAGCTACTAGCACAGCCAAAACGTATCAGAATATATTTTCTTCGGTTAAGATTAATCAACCGTTGGAAGCGTCATCGCTAACGACTAGCTTTAACAAGCCTACAGCCCACTTTGTTCGATTAATATCGATCAGCAGCAGACCTATTGCTCAGTTTTAGCGAGAGTCCCGGCACTTGAAGTACGATTAACCTAAAGTGCTTGAAATCCAATAAACGGTCTAGCGAGCTAGATAATACGAGTATCAAAGTCTGGTTAGGCATAGCTATGCTATCAATGATTTTTGCCTTATTGCTAAAACCTCCCCTTCTTACAAGCTCGTGCTGAGTGGCTTATGGAAAAAAATGAAAGTAATAATGTTGTTTCGATAACGCAGGCTAAAAAGCTTAATCCCGTTAACACTCGGGAAAGAATTATCGATGCCTATATTGAGCTAATCACAAAACAGGGCTTTGCGGCTACCACCCATAAACAACTGGCTGAAAAAGCCAAGGTTTCTTCAAGTACCATCTATTATCACTTTGCCAAAAAAACTGATTTATATGAGACCTTATTTCATCATATCGATGAAAAGTATCTGGCATTATTCGACAACGAAGATCTGTTTACCGGCAAACTTGAAGCTCGAGTGACTCTTTTTATCTCGTTGGTTTGGCAATATACACAAAGTCCGCTCTATTGGATCATGATGGAAATTCGTTTGGTGATTCGTAACGACCAGATGATGGCAAGGACATTGAATCACCCCGAATCTTTTTTAAAGAAACGAAATCAACGATTTAAACTGATATTGGCTGGATCTAAGGTAAGCGATAGAAAAGTCCGGGAGGCAGTCACCTATGCCAATATCTCTCTTATTGGTTTAAGCTATGAAACTGTCCGTAATCCCAAACTGGCTAATATTGGCGGTTATTTACGGCGCATTAGTCGCAATATGGTGAAGATGCTGAAATCTCCTGATTAGTTTTTGTTGCGCTTTATCAGGATCATCGCTTCTCGATTGATCATTTCCGCACTGGTGCCAAATGTTGGTCTTTCCTCATGCCGATGCGTTTGATTCAGGTCACTGACTAGTGGAGAGTGGAGGGCGCAGGAGGTTGCTCGTGACGATAATCATGGCTCGCCGAGTTTTGTTAATAGATTTATTACTGATTCTCGCCATTCCTTTTTAGTACATTGGGCCTGGTTATCGGCTACCAAGCAATTAGCTATCGCTATGCAGTTATTATTTGCCGAGTTTAATTTTGAGGATCTGCTGTTTTTTTTGCAAGGTTTATCCAGTGTTTAAGCCTGCTGGTTACTAGCATTGAGTTATGGCGTTTATTCGACTGACTGGCCTGCAATAATTTACGGCTCTATTGCCGGTTTAATGCTATTAAGTCGTCTAATTATATTCTCTTCGATTAAAACTTATCGTTCACTGCACACACCATCACAAGTACTTAACCTTATGCAGTTTTATTAAATTGGTAGCTAATTTTTTTCGATTAATATGATCGGCTATTGTAGACTTTTCAATCAATTTCAGCGATGATTTTTATACTTGTCATACGACTGATTAAGGATTGTCATGTTGTAAGTAGATTTAGTCTTCTCGCTGAACCATTATCCCATTTCACAAGGCATTGCTAAGTGGCTTATGAAAAAAACGCAAAGTAATAATGTTATTTCGATAACCCAGGCCAAAAATTTTATCCCCGTTAACACGCGAGAGAAAATTATCGATGCCTATGTTGAGTTAATTACAAAGCAAGGTTTTGCAGTTACCACGCACAAACAACTGGCCGAAAAAGCCAAGGTTTGTTCAAGCACCATCTATTACCACTTTGGCAGTAAAACTGATTTATACGAGGCGTTAATTAAGCGTGCCCATAAAAAATTTCTACAACTTATTGACAATGAATATCTATTTTCCGGTGATCTTGAAGATCGAGTTAGCCTTCTGGTCTCTTTGAGTTGGCATTTTTTTCAGAGTCAGCTCCATATGGCCACGCTTGAAATTCGCATGGTGACCCGTAACGATCAAATAAATTCGAGCATATCAGCTATTACCGAATATTATGACAAGAAACGGTTACAACGATTACGACAGATATTAATCGGTGTTGACGTGAATGATAGGGAGCTCTGGGAGGCATTAGCCTATGCCCATATCTCACTTATCGGCTTAAGCTACGAATGTATCCGCAAGCCGCGAATGGCTAATCTTGGTGGTTTTTTGCGGCGTATCAGTCGCAATACGGTCAAAATGCTGAAATCTCCTGGCTAGCTATTGTTGCAATTTTGTCATCGGCTAAATTGGTTATTTTAGCTAGAAAACCCTTGAAAACACTGCTAACCATCGCTATCTAGTGCTTATTGATTGTTATACATTTATCTTAGGAGTAATTAATGAGTCGATTTTTACGCCGTGTTTATTGTGTTTGGCTTATGCTGCTAGTGGTACCCACTACAGGGGCAGTACTGCCTGCTGCCGATAGCGAGGGCAGGCCGTTACCAAGCCTTGCCCCCTTGTTAAAAAATGTGAACCCCTCGGTTGTGAATATATCCACCTATACCACCCGCACCCTGCAACAAAACCCGCTGCTAAACGATCCGTTTTTTAGACGCTTCTTTAATATCCCCCAAGGCCAAACAATACCACAAACCCGCCGCAGCCAAAGTGCCGGCTCTGGCGTTATTATCAATGCCGAGCGGGGCACAGTGGTCACCAATCACCATGTGGTCAATGGTGCCGATGAAATCACTGTAGGCCTTGAAGATGGCCGCAGCTATCAAGCCAGCCTAATCGGATCAGACCCAGAAGTTGATATCGCTGTTCTGCAGCTGCAGAAATTTGAAAACCTTACCGAGTTGCCGATTGCTGATTCTGACCAATTACAAGTCGGTGACTTTGTCGTTGCTATCGGCAACCCCTTTGGTCTGGGTCAAACCGTCACTTCCGGTGTGGTTAGCGCATTGGGAAGAAGTGGCTTGGGTATGCAAGGCTATGAAAATTTTATTCAAACCGATGCGTCAATCAATCCCGGCAATTCCGGTGGCGCGTTAGTTAATTTAAGTGGCGAGCTGGTCGGCATTAACACTGCGATCATTGCGCCGGCGGGCGGTAATATTGGTATCGGTTTTGCCATTCCAACCAATATGGCAAAAGCGAGTATTGACCAAATTGTGCGATTTGGCGCCGTTGAGCGCGGCCAGCTGGGCATTATTATTCAGGACTTAACTCGCGAGCTGGCTACAGCGTTTGATATTGATCAGCAACAGCGCGGTGTGGTGATCGCTCAAGTGCAACAGGGCTCTGCTGCCGATAAAGCAGGTTTATTGGCCGGTGATATTGTCATCAGTATTGATGCTAAACCGATTAAATCAACTGCCGAATTACGCTTTGAAATCGGTCGCCATCGAGTGGGTGATAAGATTCAACTGACTGTGTTAAGAGATGGCAAAAGCCAACTGATCAAAGCTAAAATCGGTGAGGCGGGTGATACGGAAGCGGCGAAAGTCCGGCAGGCCAAAAACGAAAGCCTACATCCCTTTCTGGAAGGCGCCAGCCTTCAAGCCACCGAACAAAGCGGTATTAAGGTGATCGATATTGAACCAGCCTCTAAGGCCGCTTTTGCCGGCCTGCGACCGGGCGATATTATTTTATCGGCTAACCGCGAACAGGTTTCTACTATGACGGATTTGGCACAAGCTGTGCAGAACTCTGATCGTCGCTTGGTACTGCTTATTCAACGTGGTAACGTCGCTTTATATATTGTGTTGCAGTAGTTTTAATGCCTTAATGCTGGTATTAACATGATTAGACATCAGTTGTTACCCAACACCCTGGGCTAACAAAACCAATGGGCTAATAAAACAAGGAAGATTGAGGTCATATTATGATTATGAAAATAATGTCTATGATAAAAATAGCTATATTGTCTGTGCTGTTCACTTTAACTGCCTGCAGCACAATTAAAGTCAGTACCGACTTTAATGTAGAATATGATTTTAATAATCTGACTACTTATGCATGGATGGAACCCAAGCAGGCAATACCGAAGAACCCTTTGGTTGATAATGATTTAATGAACGAGCGGGTGCGACGCTCGGTAGCAAAGCAGCTGACTTCACAGGGCTTTGCTAAAGCCGAGGGCGATAACGGCGCAGACTTTTTAATCACTTACCATATCAGTACTGAAACCAAGATTAGTATTAAACGTTTTCATAATCTGTATGGTTATTATCCTTACTGCTGGAACCATTGCTTCCTTTATAACCGTTTTTACGGTTACGATTATTTTCATGGCTATCGTTATGGTCATTATGGCCCAGATGATGATATCTCGGTCGTTCAATACCAGCAGAGCACCTTTATGCTTGATATCATCGAGCCTGCCACTAATAAGCTTATATGGCGTGGTGTAGCCAAGCGGCAACTACCGAGCGGCAACGCGCAACAGCGGGATATTTATATTGATGAAATAGTCACAGCCATACTGGCGCAGTTCCCACCGCCGGTTAAATTAGCTGATTAGCAAACGATTGATCGGAAAGTAGAGCAGCCTTGCTAAAGCCATAAAATGCGCTTGCAAGGGCGACTAAATTTAAGCACAATACGCGGCCTTTGAAGCAGGCCAGATGTCGAAAAAGCCTTATTGTGTTTCAAAGACGTTATGGTGGTCCTTCCGGTCCTCTCGCAACGTTAGATAGCAAACCCCGCCAGGCCCGGAAGGGAGCAACGGTAGTTATCAATGCGTGTGCCGGGATGTGGCTGGCTGGACTGCCACCAATCTACTGCTCCGTTTAACCAAGTTTTTATGGCTTATTCGGTCAAACAACTCGATAGAATCCTAATAAAACCAGCATTAATCATTGAATAGCATTCGCTTAAAGCTTTCAATGTGCTCTGGGCTCATCTTCCTTAACATCACATAAGCCACATGATCGCTGTCTTTAGCCTCAGGATTTAACTCGATTCCCCATAAGGCGTTTACCTCGTTGGGTAGCAGTGAATAACGCATATCAATAATACGATTTGGATTGTCGGGATCTTTGGCGATATAACCATTGGAAAACCAGCGAAATCGTTCTATATCTTTGGCCTGCTGTGTGTTGGGTTTTAACCATGGAAAATCTCTAGTGAGATTAAGTTTGTTAACACTGTCACCCTGATAGGTGTTAACACTGCTACCGACCCTGACAGCATCAATATAAAACTTATCTTCGGTTTCATAAACTATTTTCCATAGCAGTAAATTAGCAAAACTCGGCTTGGCCTCAAGGCGAATAGGGGTGTGTTGACGTTGTTGGGCCAGTCGTTGACCAAGCTGTTCAGCACGCTCATTTTGTATTAAACCCAAAACGGGGTAGCTAATAGCCCATATCAGTGCCGCGCGGGCGTAGCGGTTATTTTTTTTCAGTGCTGACAGAATCACTAGCAGGACTAATGGCAGGGTATAGAGAGGGTCGATAATGGACAGTGTATTCCAGGCAATACGCATATCGCTGACAGGCCATAATAGCTGAGTGCCATAAGTGGTACAGGCATCGACCAAGCCATGGGTGGCAAAACCTAGCGTACAATAAAGCCAGCAACGCCTAAAGCTAAGACCCCAGCGTCGAGCAAATAGACAGTAGAATACTGCGGCGCAAATCAAACCGCCAAATGGGATAAATACTAGAGAATGCGTAAACTGACGATGATATTCCAAAAACAGCAGGGGGTCGGTATTAGAGCGGAACACTACATCCAGGTCAGGAGCCAAACCGGAAAAAAATCCCAGTAAACCAGCAATCACAGTATGCTGATTTTTATTGGTGGCCTGGGGTAATGTTGCCCCGACAATGCCTTGTGTTAGTGGATCCATAAACAACCTGTTAGCTAGTAATAAGGCTGTGCATAATAACGCTATTGCAAAGCATTAGCATGATTTTTTATGCAGGGGACTACCTAGGAGGACTTGCCTCGCTTTTTGGCAGTTTTCCTAGCCGCTTTTTGGGCCGCTTTTTTAGCCATTAACTGTTTAACCAGCTCGGTTTCGGATTCGGTTTGTTCGGGGCTTTCAAGCGTAATTCGCCCCAGTGTTCCGGCTCTTAATTCATTAAGTAAAATGGTCGATATCTTTTCTAAATCGACTTTGCCGCCTGTCCGCAGGCAACCGCGTTTTTTACCGATCTGTTGTAAAAATTCAAATTCGGTAGCGGGCAGCTGGTCAAGTTGATAGCGATCTAATAATTGCTCAGGATAATACTTGAGTAGAAAGTCCGCAGCAAAAAATGCCACGTCGTCATAGCTCATGGCGGTATCTTTAATCGCGCCGGTTGTCGCCAGCCGATAGCTACTTTGTTCACTTTCAACTTTAGGCCAGAGCATACCGGGGGTATCAAATAGCATAATGCCGTTTCCAAGCTTAATCCGCTGCTGGCCTTTAGTAATAGCCGGCTCATTACCGGTTTTAGCAATGACTTTTCCCGCCAGTGTATTAATCAACGTGGATTTTCCGACATTGGGGATACCCATAATCATCACATGGATATCATGATGGCTTTGGTTTTTTTTTGGTAGCATCTTGCGACACAGATCAATAATGGTTTGAGCTTTCTCCGGTTGGGTATGACTTAGGGCCAATGCTTTTATGCCTTGGGTTTGATCTAGATAATCAATCCATTGTTGGGTCATCAACGGGTCTGCCAAATCGCTTTTTGTCAGTACTTTGATGCAGGGTTTATCGCCGCGCAATTTAGCAATCATGGGGTTTTCACTACTAAAGGGAATTCTCGCATCCAGCACCTCAATAATAAGATGGATTTGAGGCAGTATCTCTTCGATCTGCTTACGCGCCTTGTTCATATGGCCCGGAAACCATTGAATACTCATGCTGATGTTCTCGTGATGTTGATCATGGGGAGGTCGCCCAATGAGGTCACAATCGATATTCGCCATAGATATAGCAATAAATCATTTAATTCAATGATTTACAAGGTATATCTAGAAAGTTAGTTAAAATGGTCGTAGCTCAAAACTTCTTGGCTATCCCCATTTATTTTATCGGCGGTAGATTATACCGCTATTAGTCAACTGCATTAGCCAGTGGAGGACAGTCTTTATCGCTCACTCTGATGATAAAAACTGCAGAATTTTTTCGGCTTGGTCTTTGCCATCTTTATAACCCAGATCAATCAGTCGTTGACAAAAGTTTGGGGTAAATAATAAATAGCTGGCAACGTTAACACCGCCATCACTGGAGCCACCACCACTGATACGTAAAAAGGTTCTAATGCTTCTGGGTAACTCCTTAAAATACTTATCTGCCAGTGTATCAATATCTTCAGAAGGTGAAATAACGTGGAAATCAATCGGGCGCAATGTTCTGCCTTCCTGATTTTCAATCTGGTTATGGTTGTTAGCTAATAACTGGTTCATTTGTTCTAGCAGTTCTATATCTGTTTCAAGGCTATCGACAAAGGCACTATTTAACAGGTGACCAATAACCTGACCAAAAGCGGGCGAGTGAACTCGACTATAGGGGCGCTCATAATTTTTTTTATGGCCGGTACTGCTGATAATTAACACTTTTTTAGCACCGAGATGCAATGCTGGGCTAATCGGTGCTAGCTGTCTTAAAGCGCCGTCGCCATAGTAGTTTCTGCCAACCCGCTGTGGCGGGAAAATAGTCGGTATGGCGGTTGATGCCAACAGATGCCGATGTTGTAGCGGTGTCGGGATGCCTTGCCTGCGCCAGCGCTGCCAGTCGGCATTTTCAGGGCCGCCTTGATAAAAGCTAACTGAAACTCTATCGGTATAGTTCATGGCGGTAACGCAAACAGCTGATAGATTGCCGGCTTTTAAGTTGCGGCCAATACCAGAGAAGTCTATTTTTTCCCGTAAAAATTGTTTTAACGGGGTATTGTCGAGTAGGGCGACTGGGCGACCAACAGCAATCCCAGAGTTAAATAACGAAACAATCAGTCGCCAGGCATTGCGGCAAATGCCAGACCAATCACTGCGATAAACATGCTCTGTTCCCAGTGTTTGCCAAAGCTGTTCTAACCAAGCGCAACTCTGCTGAAAATTACTTTCTCGACTAGCAATAGCCACGGCGTTAATGGCACCCGCTGATGTGCCGCAGTAAACAGGGAATGGGTATTCGTATTTATCTTGGGTCATTTCAGCCAGCGCTTTTAACACGCCAACCTGATAGGCGGCTCTTGCTCCACCTCCGGGCATAATTAAAGCGGTACCCGTATCGCTAGAGGGGCTATTAGATTGTTGGTCTGGATTCATCACAAGATAGGTCTGTTATTATTGATCAAGTTACTTGCAGTTTAGCGGCATATTGCTTATTTTCAAATCTGAACTCTACTCTTGCTGTTGACTAGTCTCAGAACCGGATTTTTCGCCATGCGTTTTTATTCTTTGGATAAGCTGATTAACTTGCACGATGGCTATCGAAAGGTGTTTAAAATTGATCAATATCAATTGATCTTATTACAGTTAGACGGTGAGCGATATTTACTGGAGAGTACTTGCCCGCATCGCGGCCATCCTATTTCAGAGTCAGATATTACCGGAACCACTTTACGCTGCGCCTTACATGGCTATCAGTTTGATATTGCTAGCGGTCAATTAATTGCTGCCACCGCACAGCCTTGTCGCGGCCTTAACACTTATCCATTAATCTATCAGGATACTGAGATAGGCGTCATGCTTTAATCAGCGCCTATTTTAGCTCAAGTCATACCAACATTAGTCAGACTCTGCATCAAAATAGAGAGAGCCTTGCGCAACTAACTGCTTAATCAACTCGACACTTTGTAAATCTTCAAGCCATGGCTGAAGCTCTTCAGCGCGATAATGATCATTATTGGCTAATAGCGCTGCCAGCTTAGGTGCTGCGTTATAGCTACAGCCATTAACAAAAAGCGTGGCTTGATGGCCAGCATTGATATAAGCAAAGCGCGCACTGCTATCACGGCAAAGCCGCTTATGCTTGGTTAGCAGGGTACTGATATCCTCATCCAAAACGTCGGCATGATCTGTATTTTCAGGATACTTGGGCGCTGTTATAAAGTCGCCAAACCAGGCGCCAATAGCCGATTTGTCATCGATAAACTGTTTCAATAATGCCTGTATTTTATCAATGGTAGCGGCGGTGATCTCACCTGGATTCGGCTGCTGTGTTAGTTGGGGGTCGGTATAGCGATTATGTTCGTCAAGCTGGCTTATTTGGTGATCACAAAAATCCGATAATAGCTCACCATAACTGGGTGCCCTAAAGCCAATGGAATAAGTCATACAGTCATTATCGATTGAGGTTCCCCAATGACCATAACCCGGCGGGATATAAAGCATATCCCCAGCGCTTAATTCCCACTCTTGCTCGCTAACAAAGTCTTTCAATAAGCGTAGTTGCTGATTATCTTGTAAAGAGCTTTGCTCAGAGTATTTTGGACCCAGTTGCCAACGACGACGACCAGCGCCCTGCAATAAAAAAACATCATAGTTATCATAGTGTGGTCCGACACTGCCGCCTTGGGTGGCATAGCTGACCATCACATCATCAATCCGCCAGTTGGGAATAAAGCGAAAGCTATTGAGTAATTCCGCTACTTCCGGCACCCAGTGGTCGACGGCCTGCACTAATAAAGTCCAGTTCTTTTCGGGTAGTGTATGAAAAACGGATTCTTCGATTGGGCCATGTTGCACATGCCACTGCTGTTGCTCTGTCGTGATCAGTCTGGATTCAATTTCCTGCTCACAGGCTAGTCCGGCTAACTCCTGCGGTGATAATGGATTGTTAAAATTGGGGAGGGCGTTGCGAATTAGCCGTGGCTTTTGCTGCCAGTAATGTTGCAGAAAGTTGTCAATATCCAGATTGTTAATCATGGTAACCAAATAATAAAAAAGCCCCGCACTGCGAGGCTTTTAAAACGATTAAATATCTTTTGCCTGTTCTATCGCATTGCCTATATAGGTATCAGGCGATAGCTGTCTGAGGTCTGCTTTGGCCTGTTCTGGAATAGCCAAGCTATCAATAAAGGTATCGAGTGTTTCACGGTTTATGGTTTGACCACGGGTTAGCGCTTTGAGCTTTTCATAGGGCTCTTCGATATTGTAGCGACGCATCACCGTTTGAATGGGCTCAGCCAACACTTCCCAGCTATTGTCCAAATCGTCCGATAGGCGTTGCGGATTTATTTCCAGCTTGCCCAAACCTTTAAGGGTGGCGGCATAGGCAATTAAACTATAACCCATACCAACGCCCATATTACGTAATACGGTTGAATCGGTCAGATCGCGTTGCCAGCGTGAAATCGGCAGCTTGCTAGCCATATGACTAAATACCGCATTGGCTAAACCCAGATTGCCTTCGGAGTTTTCAAAATCGATGGGGTTGACTTTATGCGGCATGGTGGATGAACCCACTTCACCGGCAACAACACGCTGCTTGAAAAAACCCATGGAAATATAGGCCCAGATATCACGGTCCAGATCGATCACAATGGTATTGAAACGGGCAAAAGCGTCAAACAACTCAGCAATATAATCATGCGGTTCAATTTGTGTGGTGTAAGGATTCCAGTTAAGACCCAAGCTCTCAACAAAAGCTTGCGCATTAGCTGGCCAGTCAATATCGGGGTAGGCGGACAGATGTGCATTATAGTTACCGACCGCACCGTTGATTTTGCCTAACAATTCAATCTGTTCGATTTGCTGGATTTGGCGGCGCAGGCGGGCGACGACATTGGCAAATTCTTTACCCATGGTGGAAGGGCTAGCGGTTTGACCATGAGTGCGGGACAGCATCGGGGTCGATGCGTACTCGTGGCTGAGCTCGGTCATTTTGTCGACTAGAGAAGTCATCGATTGAACAATAATCTGGCGACCTTCTTTTAACATCAGTGCATGAGATAAATTATTAATATCTTCCGAGGTGCAGGCAAAGTGGATAAATTCGCTAACGGCGTTAACTTCTTGATTGTCTGCCACAGCCTGTTTAAGAAAATACTCAACCGCCTTAACATCATGGTTGGTGGTACTTTCAATTGTTTTAATAGCCAGCGCGTCTTGTTCGGAAAAATTATCGACAATGTTATTCAGCAAGGCATTGGCTTTATCGCTAAAAGGCGGGACTTCACTAATAGCCGGATGCGCAGCCAGACATTGCAACCAGCGAACCTCAACCAGTACGCGATTTTTAATTAAACCAAACTCACTAAAAACACCGCGCAGTGAAGCGGTTTTGCTGCCATAGCGTCCGTCGATAGGTGAGATTGCGGTTAGGGCTGATAATTCCATGAATGTGTCTCGTTATTTAAAAAGGTCTTATGTTTAAAAACTTGCCTGCGCCTGTCTGAAAGGACGCGCAATCATACATGATTTTGTGGCTAATTTCAGCGCCAATCCCTGTTGATTTAACAGCCTGCTAGTAACTCTTTGGCGCATTGTAATAGCTGGCGTCTGGCGAATAGCCATTTCCAGCGCCGGCCACCGGCCTGGCGCCATAACACCGCGCTACGAATCCCGGCCAGTAATAGCGCCCGAATGGTATCGGCGTTTTGCGGGTTTTGCAGTTGCTGCATACTGCCGCTGATGTGAATCCGAAATTTAAAGGTACTTAAGGTATCTTGGTAAATGGCGGCAATACTTTTCGCAGTAGAGGCAGGGTTGTCACTAAAGTGCTCGGCTTTAAGCGAAGCATGTTCCAAACGACTGCGAATAATCGATAATAGCTCGTCATTGGCTAACAGTTTCTTTTGTAAATAAAGCATTCCCATCGTATAGCGAATAATGCTTTGGTATTGATGACGATGGCCACCAGTTAGTATATCGCTTAATACTTGCAAGCCCAATTTAACACCATAAACACCTCCATAAATAGCGGCTGAATCTTTGGCATCAAAAACAAATAGACTATTGATCGAGGGGTTGACGCTTTCAGCGGGAGCCTTACCGGTACGGGCAATTTGATCGACCAGATAGGCACTTTGTAATACGCCTGCTAAGGCCAAGGTTTGCGAGGTGATATTTGCTGTAGACAAGGATAAAGACCTAAATTGATGCCGCCGTGCTGTTTGAGAGCGTGGTTGGGTTGTAAGCCTGCTCTATAATACCGCCGCCAAGACAGAGTGTATCGTTGTAGAAAACCACCGATTGCCCCGGGGTAATGGCGCGCTGAGGCTGATCAAAAATCACCTGATAACCCGCCTCACCCTGAAGGATTTCACAGGCTTGATCCTGCTGGCGATAGCGAACTTTTGCCAGACAGCGGTAGGGCAGTTTCGGCTCAACACCGTCAATCCAGTGAAGATGACTAACGAATAGCGCCTGTTTAAATAATCGTGGATGCTGGCTACCTTGAGCAATAATTAATACATTGCGTTGCAGGTCTTTATCAACCACATACCACGGTTCATCACCGCCACCCTTAACACCCCCAATACCCAAACCCTGACGCTGACCAATGGTGTGATACATCAGGCCGTTATGCTGACCCATGGGGCTGCCATCAATACTTTCTATGTCACCAGGCTGGGCCGGTAGATACCGCTGTAAAAAATCTTTAAACCGGCGCTCGCCGATAAAACAAATGCCGGTACTGTCTTTTTTGTTGTGGGTTACCAGATCATGCTGTGCAGCGATATGCCGGACTTCTGGTTTTTCTAGTGCGCCGATCGGAAATAAGGTTTTGGCGATTTCCTTGCCGCTAACTGCATGCAAAAAATAACTTTGATCTTTGTTGTTATCGACACCTTTGACCAGTTGCGCCGTATCACCTTGCTGTTGTTTGCGAACATAATGACCTGTGGCAATAAAATCGGCGCCTAATGCTAAGGCATAATCGAGAAAAGCCTTAAATTTTATTTCGCGGTTACAAAGAATATCGGGGTTGGGGGTTCTACCGGCTTTATATTCTGCTAAAAAATGTTGAAATACATTATCCCAATATTCCGCTGCAAAATTGGCCGTATGTAAATGAATACCGAGTTTATCTGACACTGCCTGTGCATCCGCCAAATCTTCTTTGGCCGTGCAGTACTCCGTGCCGTCATCCTCGTCCCAGTTTTTCATAAACAAACCCTCAACCTGATAGCCTTGCTGTTGTAGCAACAAGGCTGATACGGAAGAGTCAACGCCGCCGGACATACCGACAATAACTTTTTGTTGTGCGGGTTTATTCATCAATAATAAGTTGGGCAGTTAGGTTTTAATTAAAGACCAGATCAAGCGGGTAACGATGTCCCTGCTGATAATGCTCAATACATGTGATCACCAAATCTGAGCGCATACGATCACGGTTGGCCAAAATCTCGTCATAACTCATCCATACAGCTTGTTCGATACCCTCATCAAGCGCTTGCTTAGGATCGTGCTCCACAGCTGTGGCATAAAAGGTCGTACGGTGATAAGTCACTTGATTATGAGGTGAGGTATAAAGGCCAACACCTACCACACCCTGAAGTTGCACATGCCAACCAGTTTCTTCGAAGGTTTCCCTGATAGCGGCCTGCTCGAGGGTCTCATCCGCATCAAGATGGCCGGCAGGTTGGTTAAATACCAGCTCGCCGTTGCAATGCTCTTCTACTAATAAATACTTGCCGTCTTTTTCTATTACCGTGGCCACGGTGACATGGGGCTGCCAGTTCATCCGAATTCCTACTACTTAATGTTGTGAAGCGGCGATTATAGCCTTCTATTGCCACGAGTTGAACGCTTGGATCGCTTGTTTACTGGCGCATGAACCATTAATTGTCTGGATTGTCCGGGGCTTAATGACTCCAGCGACCAATCACCCACCTTGGTGCGAATTAACCGAAGCGTTGGCAAACCGATGGCTGCGGTCATTCGTCTAACTTGACGGTTGCGACCCTCGCTAATCGTCAATTCAAGCCACTGAGTAGGGATCGAGGCTCTTTCTCTAACAGGGGGGGTACGTGGCCATATCTTCGGCTCTGTTATTAAGCCGACTTTGGCAGGGCGACAGAGACCATCTTTGAGCTCTATGCCTTTACGAAGCGGCTCAAGGTCAGTGTTAGTGGGCTTACCTTCCACCTGAACCCAGTAAGTTTTATTGCGCTTAGTATCAGCATGACTAATCTGATGCTGTAATTGACCATCATCGGTCAGTACGACTAGCCCCTCGGAATCATAATCAAGTCGACCGGCAGGATAGACTCCAGGGGTATCGACAAAATCGGCAAGGGTGGAGCGACCTTCTTTATCCGTAAATTGACAAAGCACGTTAAAAGGTTTGTTCAGAAGGATGATTTTGGCCATTAATTGATCGATACTAAGCTAAGTGATTGTTTTAAACCATATTATCATCTATCAGAATGCGTTGCTTGGTGCTATAATCACCACCGCACAACTTGGACAGACCAACAATTGCAGTAACCATGGCTGTTATCAATAAAACCTCACCTATAGTGAATAAAATTGTCCATATGCTGTTGATAAAGGGAAGGGTCTCTGTCTGTTTTTCTTCGACAGCAGATTGAAAACGCTAACAACAATAGTGCAAGCTTTAGCCATGCTGACAATAGCTTTATCTGACCACTTTCGGCGTTAATAGGGTTTCGATGGTCTTTTTATTTATTACTTCATCATTGTATAAAAGTGGCTCAATCTACCGCGCCATTTTTGACTTTACCAGTTAATCAAAGGAGTTTTTGATGTCTTATCAGTTTATCAAGGTGCCCGTCCAAGGCGAGAAAATTGTCGTTAACAACGACTCGTCCTTAAACGTACCCGACCAGCCTATTATTCCTTATATTGAAGGTGATGGTATTGGCGTCGATATTAGTCCAGTGATGATTAAGGTGGTCGATGCAGCGGTAGAAAAAGCCTATGGCGGCGAGAAAAAAATTAGCTGGATGGAAATTTTTACCGGCGAAAAAGCCGCTGAAATGTACGATGGCGATTGGTTTCCGGCCGAAACCCTTGACGCTATTAAAGAATATTCTGTGGGTATCAAAGGCCCATTGACTACACCGGTAGGTGGCGGCTTTCGTTCATTAAATGTAGCGCTACGTCAGGAACTGGATTTATATACCTGCCTGCGTCCAGTTCGCTGGTTTGAGGGTGTGCCTTCACCGGTTAAGGAACCCAATAAAACCAATATGGTGATCTTCCGTGAAAACTCTGAGGATATTTATGCCGGCATAGAGTGGAAAGCGGGCACCGATCAAGCGGACAAAATTATTCAATATCTGCAAGCAGAAATGGGCGTTAGTAAAATCCGCTTCCCAGACAATTGCGGTATCGGCATTAAGCCTGTTTCAAAAGAGGGCACCCAGCGCTTAGTTCGCAAAGCGATTCAATATACGATCGATCAAGATTTGCCGTCACTGACGCTGGTGCATAAGGGCAATATCATGAAGTTTACCGAAGGGGCCTTTAAAGATTGGGGCTACCAGTTGGCTCAGGAAGAATTTGGTGCCGAGTTATTAGATGGCGGACCATGGATGCGTTTTAATAACCCAGTGACCGGCAAAGAGATTATCATCAAAGATGTGATTGCCGATGCCATGTTGCAACAGGTGCTATTGCGCCCTGATGAATACAGCGTCATAGCCACCCTAAACCTTAATGGCGATTATTTATCTGACGCCTTGGCGGCTCAAGTGGGTGGTATTGGTATTGCTCCCGGCGCCAATCTCAGTGACAACATTGCTTTGTTTGAGGCGACGCACGGTACCGCGCCAAAATATGCTGGGCAGGATAAGGTTAATCCAGGTTCATTAATTCTTTCGGCTGAAATGATGCTACGTCATATCGGCTGGAATGAGGCGGCAGATTTGATTATTGATGGTATGAACGGTGCTATTCAGGCTAAAACGGTCACCTATGACTTTGAGCGACTAATGGATGGGGCGACATTATTAACATGTTCCGAGTTTGGCGATGCCATTATCGAACATATGCCCTCAGCCTAAAGGCTGATGCTCTGGGGATTGAAAAGCCCGTGGGTATTTTTCCCCATCTGATTACACTTATCCAACAGTATCGAAAAAGTGTGAGACTGAAGAAAAGCTAGAAGATGGATTGATCAGCTGTTAGCTGGTCTCTGTTGCCGCTTCTAGGGTAGCAGTAACTTCATTATCACTGGGACTATCGACAACCACTATATTTGTCGCATGGAGGCCTTTGGGGCCATCAACGGTTTGATAAGATACAGCTTGGCCGGCTTTGAGTGTTTTGTAACCACTCATATCGACAGAAGAGTAATGAGCAAAGACATCAGCACCACCATCCTCCGGAAGGATAAATCCGAAACCTTTAGCGTTGTTGAACCACTTTACTGTTCCAGTTTGCAAGGCAGAGGTCCTTTTATTATTACCCGCAGGCGGGAGTACTTATAGATCACTAGCTTGTTTAATGGCTGGGTGTTATACAATGCTAGGTAAATTCGCCCTAGCCGTCATATCAGAATGTAATTTTTTAACATTTTTTAACCAATAGTCAAGCGTTCTGGCCGAAATTTAGCCAAATAGCTAAAATTAGGACGATAAATTTGGCAATATTTGTTGTAAAAGGTAGGAATATGGGTCAACAGGAAAATCTTCAACTAACATTCACTATGGGTGAAGCTGATGATCTCCCTCCCGATTATGATCAGGAGGGGGATGTTGCTCTGGCCGAAGCTAAGCCAGAGCTTAAGCCGCCATCCATGTATCAGGTGGTGTTGCTTAACGATGATTACACCCCGATGGAGTTTGTCGTCGAGATACTTGAAATGTTCTTTAATATGAACCGAGAGAAGGCCACTCAGGTGATGTTAACCGTACATACTCAAGGCAAAGGTATTTGTGGTATTTACACCAGAGATATTGCTGAAACCAAGGCGGCTCAGGTGAATCAATACGCAAAAGATTGTGAGCACCCCTTGCTGGCAGAAATCGAGGTAGCCGATAGCTAACAATCCGCAGTAAAACTGGCCAATAAAACAGCGAGAAGACCCCGAATTTGGAGTGTTAAGTATGTTAAGTAAGGATTTGGAGCAGACATTAAACCAAGCATTTAAAGGTGCTCGAACCAAGCGGCATGAGTTTATGACCGTTGAACATCTTTTATTGGCCCTGGTAGATAATGCTGTTGCAGCCAATGTGATGGTTGCCTGCGGTGCCGATTTGACTCAGTTACGGACTGACTTGGTCGATTTTGTCGACTCCACCACACCCTTGATCCCTGAGCGCGATATAGAGCGTGAAACCCAGCCTACCTTGGGTTTCCAGCGGGTATTACAGCGCGCGGTGTTCCATGTGCAATCATCCGGCAAAAAAGAGGTCACAGGCGCCAATGTGCTTGTGGCTATTTTTAGCGAGCAGGAAAGTCAGGCTGTCTATTTCCTTAAACTACAAAGCGTGACCCGTCTTGATGTGGTGAATTATCTGACTCATGGTATTTCTAAAGTGACGGATGAGTCCGACCACGATGAAGATCACAACCCATCGTCAGCCGATGATGAGGCCAGTACTGGCGACAGTGAAAAAAGTCCACTAGAAAGTTTTGCTACCAATTTGAATGAACAAGCCCGCCTGGGTCAAATTGATCCTTTAGTGGGTCGCTCTGGTGAAGTTGAGCGTGTGTCACAGATTCTGTCACGGCGCAGAAAAAACAACCCGCTGTTAGTGGGAGAATCGGGTGTAGGTAAAACCGCTATTGCTGAAGGACTGGCCAAATTAATCGTCGATGGCGACGTACCCGAAATTCTTAAACAAAGCGTGGTTTACTCGCTGGATATGGGCGCCTTATTAGCTGGCACTAAATATCGTGGTGATTTTGAAAAACGCTTTAAAGGTTTATTAGCGGATTTAAAAAAACATCCGCACTCTGTTTTATTTATCGATGAAATTCATACCATTATCGGTGCCGGTGCTGCCTCTGGTGGCGTTATGGATGCCTCTAATTTACTCAAGCCATTATTAAGTGGTGGGCAGATGCGCTGCATTGGCTCGACCACCTTTCAGGAGTATCGCGGTATTTTCGATAAAGATAGGGCGCTGAGTCGTCGCTTCCAAAAAGTGGATGTATTGGAACCTTCAGTTGATGAAACCTATCGCATCCTAAAAGGCCTAAAAAGCCGCTTTGAAGAACATCACGAAATTCGCTATAACGACAAAGCCCTGCAAGCCGCAGCGGAATTATCCGATCGCTATATCAATGATCGCTTTATGCCGGACAAGGCGATTGATGTGATTGATGAAGCAGGGGCCTTTCAACGTTTACAAACGGCTAGCAAACGCAAAAAGGTGATTGGTGTTGGTGATATTGAAAGCATTGTTGCCAAGATTGCCCGTATCCCACCCAAATCTGTCTCCAAGGATGACAAGAAATCCTTACAAAAACTGGAAGACAATTTAAAAATGGTGGTGTTTGGTCAGGATAACGCCATTACTACTTTATCAACGGCCATCAAAATGGCCCGTGCTGGCCTAAAGTCAGTAGAAAAACCGATTGGTTCTTTTTTATTAGCGGGTCCTACTGGTGTTGGCAAAACCGAAGTTAGCCATCAATTAGCTAAAATTCTTGGCCTTGAATTAGTCCGTTTCGATATGTCTGAATATATGGAACGACATACGGTGTCGCGTTTAATCGGTGCGCCTCCCGGTTATGTGGGTTATGACCAAGGTGGATTGTTAACCGAGGCTGTAACCAAGCATCCTCACTCTGTCGTACTGCTTGATGAAATCGAAAAGGCTCACCCTGAAGTCTTTAATCTTTTATTGCAAGTTATGGATCACGGCACTCTCACCGATAATAACGGACGCAAAGCCGATTTTCGTAATGTGATCTTTATTATGACCACCAATGCCGGAGCAGAGAGTGTTAGCCGTCGTTCTATGGGCTTTACCGAGCAAGATAATGCTACCGATGCGATGGAAGCGATTAATCGTTTGTTTACTCCGGAATTTCGCAACCGTCTGGATGCCATCGTTCAATTTGAACCATTGCCGGAACAGGTGGTGTTAACGGTTGTGGATAAGTTTTTGATCGAGCTGCAAGGTCAGCTAGATGATAAGCGCGTGACTTTAGATGTCGATGATGAAGCCAGATTGTGGCTAGTTAGAAAAGGCTACGATAAAAATATGGGTGCAAGGCCGATGGCTCGAGTTATTCAAGAGCACATCAAAAAGCCCTTGGCTGAAAAAGTCTTATTCGGAGACCTGTCGCAAGACGGTGGGGTAGTAGCAGTACGGGTTGAAGACGGAGAGTTGGTTGTCGTTGAAGAAGAGGCGCTGGCATAGCGCTTGATACTCACAAAAAACTTATCTGGCGCGGTAGGTAATACGACCTTTAGTTAAATCGTATGGCGTTAATTCGACGCGAACTTTATCACCCGTCAAAATACGAATATAGTTTTTACGCATCTTGCCAGAAATATGGGCAATCACTTCGTGACCGTTTTCTAGCTTCACTTTAAACGTAGTGTTAGGCAGGGTATCAATAACTTCACCTTCCATTTCTAACTGTTCTTCTTTTGCCATTCGGCGTATTCCTCTAATAGTCGTCTATTCGTCTATTCGTCTATTCGTCTAGTCGTCGATTAATCCACCTGAAGGTGAAAAACTGCGCGCATTGTGCCTGAAAATATCCCAGGAAGCAAAACGCATTAGCTTAAGGTCAGCCAGCGATTATTAAGCAAAAGCTGCAATGGCCTATAATCAGTTTTGTAACTCATCTTGCTGCATTCTTTGACCCAGTAACCCAGATAAACAAACTCCAGACCCAGCACTTTACACTGTTCAATTTGCCATAATATGCCGTAAACACCAAGGCTGCGCTTACCCATATCGGGGTCAAAAAAGGTATAAATGGCGGAGAGACCATTATCCACCTGATCAGTAACAGCAACGGCAATCAATTGTTTGTCCAGCATAAAGCCATAGTAACAGGTGGTGCCCATTTCTTTGGTCAGGAAAGTCATATATTGCTCATAACTGGGCGGATACATGTCTCCATCCTGATGACGGGTATTGATATAGCGTTGGTATAGCTGATAACAGTCCTGATTGAAAATATCGTCAATTTCAATAACCCTAAGATCTTTGTTGCGATTCAAAATTCTGCGCTGACCGCGGTTAGGTTTAAAGCTGTCCACAGGCACTCGCGCGGGTACGCAAGCTTTACAATGATCACAATGCGGTCG
Source organism: uncultured Oceanicoccus sp. (assembly GCF_963968385.1). Classification (NCBI taxonomy): domain Bacteria; kingdom Pseudomonadati; phylum Pseudomonadota; class Gammaproteobacteria; order Cellvibrionales; family Spongiibacteraceae; genus Oceanicoccus; species uncultured Oceanicoccus sp. Next base: position 20,423 of record NZ_CAXAHB010000007.1, on the reverse strand, counting down.
ATAGATACGAGGCCCACTACGCCGAAAACCAATCTCCAGCAACTGACTATAGGTTGCTGCATCTACAGTGGCTTCAGGGTCGACAAATAAGGTGGTTGCCTGCTGGCCTTCGAGATAACTGCACGGATGTGAGTGGGTGGTATAGAATTTTAAATCTGATAAAACGGTCATGGCACTACTTGCTCACTCGGTCAACAGCGAATTCCAGTTATCGGCCCAATTATCACCGCTTCGCTTATCTATATTATCTGAGAGTAGTTTACAAAACACCTCACGGCTAATCTCTTCTGCGCCAAGACTGGTTAAATGCGGGTTAGAGACCTGACAGTCAATCACGGCAAAACCCCAATTTTCAAGCTGTTTGGCTAAATGGGCAAAGGCCACCTTAGAGGCGTCTGTACTAAGACTAAACATGGATTCGCCATAGAACACCTTGCCAATGGCTATACCATAAAGCCCGCCAACCAACTGCCCGTCTTGCCAGGTCTCAATAGAGTGCGCAATGCCTCTGTCAAACAGCTCACCATAGGCTTGCAACATTTCATCGGTAATCCATGTGCCGTCTTGTCCTGCTCTAGGTGTATCAGCACAGTGCTGCATCACTTGTCGAAATTGCTGGTCGCAGGTCACCGTATAATCCTGTCGGCGCAGCCGTTTTTTTAAACTTTTGGAAAGATAAATACGATCGGGGAACAACACGGCTCTCGGGCTAGGGGACCACCAGAGAATCGGCTGCGAGGCTTCGAACCAGGGGAAAATACCCTGTCGATAAGCAGCGATAAGACGCTCAGGGCTTAAGTCACCGCCAACAGCCAATAAACCATTGGGTTCATCAAGAGCATTATCTATTGCCGGAAAATCACAATTGGCTGAGTCCAGCCAGGAGATAGTAGACATAGATCTATTGAACGCCGGTTGTTAAGCCGGCGTCAAGCACCGGAGTGAAGCATTGGGATGAAGGATTGGGGTCAGGCCAAATCATCCATATACTTTTCAGCATCAAGCGCCGCCATACAACCGGCACCGGCAGAGGTCACTGCCTGACGATAAATATGATCGGCCACATCACCTGCGGCAAACACGCCTTCAACGCTGGTTTGCGTGGCCTTGCCTTCAAGACCGCTATTAATTTTGATATAGCCGTCTTTCATAGCCAGTTGGCCTTCAAAGATATCGGTATTGGGCTTATGGCCAATGGCAATAAATACGCCGGCAACATCAATTGATTGTTTGCTGTCATCAATAGTGCTGGCCAAATTAAGTCCGGTCACACCGGTTTCGTCACCGGTTACCTCTTCAAGCACATGATTCCAGAGAATCGTCACATTGCCGTTTTTTTCTTTTTCTAACAGTTTGTCACGCAGTATTTTCTCGGAACGAAGGCTGTCACGGCGATGCACCAACGTCACCTCAGACGCAAGGTTAGACAGATATAACGCTTCTTCAACCGCCGTATTACCACCACCAATGACTGCGACTTTTTTATTGCGATAAAAAAAGCCATCACAGGTGGCACAAGCACTAACGCCTTTACCCATAAATTCCTCTTCAGAGGGAAGGCCTAAATATTGCGCAGAGGCGCCGGTAGCAATAATCAATGAGTCACAGCTATAGGTGGCGCTATTGCCTTTAAGAATAAAAGGGCGCTGATTAAGGTCGGTCTGTTCAATATGATCAAACACGATTTGAGTATCAAAACGCTCGGCATGCTGCTGCATTCTGACCATCAGATCAGGCCCTTGCAAACCTTCGACATCACCAGGCCAGTTATCGACTTCGGTTGTCGTAGTCAGCTGACCACCTTGCTGCATGCCGGTAATGACGACGGGATTCAAATTGGCTCGAGCGGCGTATACCGCGGCTGTATAGCCGGCTGGACCTGAACCTAGGATAATTAATGGGTGATGTTGTAGGTCGCTCATAAAATACCTTCTTCGCAGCTTTCTATAAATCAATCGGTGACATTTAAAGTGTCGGCTATAATAGAGTAATTAACCGACGCAATATATGTGTAATTACAGCAAATCGCTGATTTAGATGCTAATATTGCGACGTTTTCAATAATTAAAAGAGCCGTTGGTCAATATTATTCACCGGCATAGCATTTCAGTAAAACAAGGGGATAGTGACGGTCTTGAATAAGCAGGCCTCTGTGCAAAAAACAAGCAATCACCCAGTGGTAGAGAAATTTTTGCCTCGCTTGCGCGAAGGCGCCCTGATTGGTTTTGTAGCGGTTTTTCTCTATTTAATGATGGCGCTTCTCAGCTATGATCAAGGCGATCCCGGTTGGTCACGGACAGGTAGCGGTGGCGCCATAGCTAATTCCGGCGGTCCTACCGGGGCTTGGTTGGCGGATATCTTCTTCTCACTGTTTGGCTATATGGCCTATTTATTCCCGCTAATGATTGGCTATCGTGCGTGGATTTTATTCCGAGAACGCTATCAGCCACTGCCTTTTGACTGGGCCTCATTTGGGGTGCGTGTTATCGGTCTTATTCTGGTTATGATTGGCAGCACCTCATTGGCGATGATTGGTGATACTGGTACATCGGGCTTGCCCTTTGGCGCCGGTGGCGCCTTGGGACAATCGGTTGGCTCTTCGAGCGTTAGTGCTTTTAGTCTGTTTGGCGGCAGATTGATTCTGTTAGCCCTATTGCTATTCGGCATGACCATATTTACTGACCTTTCATGGTTGAAGCTGATGGATATAACCGGCGCCTGCACTTTGCAGTTTGTGGCATTTGTGCGTGGCAGCCTGATCAGACGTTGGCAACAATGGCAGGAAAAACGTGTCCAACAAAAAGCTCAACTGGAACGTAAAGTGGTTATCGCCAAACAGGTTGAAAAAGAAAAAACCCGCAAAGCACCCAAAATTCAGCTACTGCCAAAAAAACCCGAAAAAAGTGAGCGGGTAGAGCGCGAGAAACAGCGCCCCTTATTTAACGCCCCGGTAGTTGGCTCATTACCACCCTTGAATTTATTAGACCCTGCTGATGACTCGCATAAAAAAGGCTTCTCTGCTGATGCACTGGAAGCCTTATCAAGATTACTTGAACACAAGCTGAAAGATTTTGGTGTTGTAGCCGAGGTAACAGAAGTATTACCAGGACCCGTGGTTACCCGTTTTGAAATTCAACCTGGCACTGGCGTTAAGGTTAGCAAAATTACTAACCTCGCCAAAGATATTGCCCGCTCCTTGGCAGTCATTAGTGTTCGGGTAGTAGAAGTTATCCCCGGCAAGTCGGTTGTTGGTATCGAAATCCCCAACGAAGATAGAGCCGTGGTAAATTATCGCGATGTTTTATCGTCAAAGGTTTATGAAAATTCAAAGTCACCGCTAAGTATAGCCTTGGGGCATGATATTTCCGGTGAGCCGATTGTCGCCGACTTGGGCAAGATGCCGCATCTGTTAGTTGCTGGTACCACCGGTTCTGGTAAGTCGGTGGGTGTTAACGCCATGCTGCTAAGCTTTCTGTATAAATCGACACCAGCCGAAGTAAGATTGATTTTGGTTGATCCTAAAATGCTGGAACTGTCAGTGTATGACGGTATTCCTCATCTACTAACCCCCGTTATCACCGATATGAAAGATGCCGCCAATGGCCTGCGTTGGTGTGTGGCTGAAATGGAACGTCGCTATAAACTGATGGCTGCACTAGGCGTCAGAAACTTAGCGGGATTCAACCGTAAAGTTGAAGACGCGGCTTCCAGTGATAATCCGATTGTTGATCCTTTATGGACACCCCAAGAAGTCCTTGATCCGGAAGCAGATCCACAAGTAGCACCACCGCTTGAAACCTTGCCATCTATTGTGGTGGTCATCGATGAATTTGCCGACATGATGATGGTGGTGGGTAAAAAAGTGGAAGAGTTAATTGCCCGTATTGCACAAAAAGCCCGTGCCGCCGGTATTCATTTAATACTCGCCACACAGCGACCCTCAGTCGATGTCATTACCGGCTTGATTAAAGCCAATGTGCCATCGCGTATTGCCTTTCAGGTTTCATCGCGCGTTGATTCCAGAACCATACTTGATCAGGGTGGGGCGGAACAATTATTAGGCCATGGTGATATGTTATACCTGCCACCAGGAACCAGTTTACCGGTGCGTGTTCACGGCGCCTTTGTTTCAGATGAAGAAGTGCATCGTGTTGTTGCTGACTGGAAGCGTCGCGGCGAACCTGCTTATATTGAAGGCTTACTCGATGAAGGCGCCAATGGCCCTGCAATCCCGGGCTTTACCGCCGAAGGCGGCAGCGGAGGTGGCGATGGTGATGACGAAAGTGATGCCTTATACGACGAAGCTGTTCATTATGTCACCCAGTCGCGCCGCGCCTCAATTTCCTCGGTGCAGCGCAAATTACGGATTGGTTATAATCGTGCGGCACGCCTAATCGAAGCCATGGAAGCGGCTGGCGTGGTCACTGAAATGGGCCACAATGGCAGCCGTGAAGTGTTAGCGCCACCGCCGCCTTCAGAATAAACCAGCAGAGATTTTTTATTTTGAACTTACTAGCTCGTTGTTTTTTGCTCTGGCTATTAAGCAGCTGTTGTTTGGCTGCCAGTAGCGAAACCGCTGTGCAACAACTCAATGCACAACTGCAAGCCATGAACAGCCTCAGTGCGCACTTTAAACAAACTATCCACGACCATACCGGTATCTTGCTACAGCAAGCCGAGGGGTCTTTAACGGTAAAGCGCCCAAGACGGTTTCACTGGCTAACCGAGCAACCCTATAAACATTTAGTAGTGACCGATGGCCAACAATTATGGCTCTATGATATCGACCTTGAACAAATTACTCAGCAAACCTTTACTGCCGATTTAGATAAGACACCCGCTTTATTACTCAGTGGCGAAGTTAAACAAATCAGCCAGCAATATCAGGTTTCTGTCACCGAAGCTGCCGATAAAACATTAACCTTTACCTTAACACCTAATCAGCCAGACAATCTTTTTACACAACTCAGCATCCGCTTTAATAACCGGCAACTACTTGGAATGACCTTAAAAGATAGTTTTGAACAGCTAACCACTATCGTTTTTTCTGACTTAAAGTTAAATGCAGATATTGCCGATAGTCTGTTTAACTTTGTGCCTCCCGACGGCATCGATGTTATTCGCGATGAATCGTAATCTATTCGAACAAACCACGGCTTACCAACCCTTAGCAGCCAAAATGCGCCCGCGTCGGCTGGATCACTATATCGGCCAACAGCATATTTTAGGGCAGGGCAAACCACTGCGGGAAGCTCTGGAAAATAATCAGTTACATTCGATGATTTTATGGGGGCCACCCGGTGTCGGTAAAACGTCGCTGGCCAAACTGGTTTCAGATACCTGCGACGCTCACTTTATTACTCTATCTGCTGTGCTAGCAGGAGTTAAAGATATCCGAGCCGCGGTTGACCAAGCAGCACAGCATCAATCTGCGGGTAAAAAAACCATTCTGTTTATTGATGAAGTGCATCGCTTTAATAAAGCCCAGCAAGATGCCTTTCTACCGTTTGTAGAAGATGGCACTGTGATCTTTATTGGCGCCACCACCGAAAATCCATCGTTTGAGTTAAATAACGCACTATTATCGCGAACCCGTGTTTATAAGTTGCGCGCTTTAGACCCTGAAAATATTGCCACCATTATACTTAACGCTTGTGAGCAGGATCAGTCCGTTACTGTACAGCTAGATCAGCAGCAACTTGATCAACTATCAATGGCAGCCGATGGCGATGCCCGTCGAGCTTTAAATCTGCTAGAACTGTCATTAGAGCTGGCACCAGAGCGCGACGGCGCCAAATATATTGGTGCCGATACCGTAGCTGAAGTCCTAGATGGCTTTGTGCGCCGCTTTGATAAAGGCGGTGATCTTTTTTATGAGCAAATATCAGCCCTGCATAAATCCGTTAGAGGCAGTTCACCCGATGCCGCCCTATACTGGTTTTGCCGTATGCTCGATGCTGGCTGTGATGCGCTGTATATTGCTCGCCGAGTGGTGCGTATCGCAAGCGAAGATATTGGCAATGCCGACCCCAGAGCGCTGGAGCTTGCGTTAAATGCCTGGCAGGTTCAGGAACGACTGGGTAGCCCTGAAGGTGAGTTGGCTATCGCCCAAGCGGTTATTTATTTGGCCAGCGCAGCAAAGAGCGATGCGGTCTATAAGGCCTTTAATCACGCGATGGCGGATATTCAGCAGCAGCCTAGCTACGCAGTGCCCGAGCATTTACGCAATGCACCGACCACTATGATGAAAGATTTGGGCTATGGTAGCGAGTATCGCTATGCTCATAATGAGCCTGAAGCCTATGCCGCCGGTGAAAATTACTTCCCCGAAGCATTAAAAGACACCGAATATTACCAACCAGTAGATCGTGGTCTGGAAAAGAAAATCGCAGAGAAGATGAATTATCTGCGTGAACTCGATAAAGGTAGTAAAATACACCGCTACTAACCCAATTCGAACACCATATTATGACGCATTTATTGATGATTGCCGTTGGCGGCGCTGCAGGTGCACTATGTCGCTATGGCCTGGTTAACTGGATCAGCAGTTTGCCCTATAGCAAAAGCCAATGGGGCGCTTTTCCTCTGGGTACGCTAAGTGTGAATGTGATTGGCTCGTTTGGCATTGGTATACTGTATGTATTAATTGCCGAGCGCATGGCACTGCATCCTGACTGGCGCAATGTCGCTATGATTGGTTTTTTAGGCGCATTGACTACGTTTTCAACTTTCTCGCTGGAAACCATTATGTTATTGGAGCGCGGTCAACTTGCTTATGCGCTATTGTATATAATCAGCAGTTTGTTGATTTGCATTATTGCAACCTGGCTGGCTATTAGCTTGACCCGATTATTTTAAGACTGTTATTAAGGTTTAAGACACATGTTAGATATCAAAATGATTCGTCAAAATCCGGAGCAGGTTGCAGAAAAGCTCAAAAAGAAAAAGTTCGATTTTGACGTTGCCGCGTTCAAACAACTGGATCAAGAACGCAAACAGGCTGACACCGACAGCCAAAATCTGCTAGCTGAGCGCAAGCAGGCGTCGAAAAAAATCGGTGAACTAGTCAAGCAAGGCATTCCAGTCGACGAAGCTAAACAAACCGTTAATGAAACATTGGCAAAAATAGAACAACAGCTGGACAACTTAAAACAACAAGCCACAGCCGCCGCCGATGCGTTAGCGTCACTTATGATGAGTGTCCCTAATATTCCGGACGATGAAGTCCCGGAAGGCGATGATGAAGAGGCCAATGTCGAGATTATGAAATGGGGCGAGCCACGCCAATTTGATTTCGACGCTAAGGATCACGTTGATATTGGTGAGCAAGTCGGTGGATTGGATTTTGAATTAGCCAGCAAAATTACCGGCTCACGCTTTGCTGTGATGCAAGGCAATATGGCAAGACTACATCGCGCATTAATCCAATTTATGCTCGACACGCATCTTAATGAGCATGGTTACAATGAGGTTTATGTCCCCTTTATGGTTAATGCTGATGCTCTACGCGGCACCGGCCAGTTGCCCAAATTTGAACAAGATCTTTTTAAAATTGAAGGTGAACAGAACTATTATTTAATTCCTACGGCCGAAGTGCCGGTTACCAATATCGCTAGCAATACCATTTTCGAAGCAGGGGAATTACAACAGGGTCTGCATTTTGTTTGTCATACCCCTTGCTTTAGAAGTGAGGCGGGTAGTTATGGTCGTGATACTCGCGGCATGATTCGCCAGCATCAATTTGAGAAAGTTGAATTAGTCAAAATGGTTAAACCCGAACAAGCCAATGCCGAGCTTGAATCCTTAACAGAAAATGCTGAAGCTATTTTACAAAAACTGAATCTTCCCTACCGAAAAGTCATGCTCTGTGGTGGTGATTTAGGTTTTTCTGCACAGCGCACCTATGACCTTGAGGTATGGCTACCCGGCCAGCAAAAATACCGTGAAATTTCATCCTGCTCGAATTTTGGTGACTATCAGGCTCGTCGTATGCTGGCGCGCTGGCGCAACCCTGAAACCGGCAAGCCGGAATTATTAAATACCATTAATGGCTCTGGTCTCGCTGTGGGCCGCACCTTGGTAGCCGTGCTTGAAAACTACCAAACCGCTGATGGTGGCGTTGATATTCCTGACGTGTTGCGCCCCTATATGGGCGGCGCAACTAAGCTCTAAAATTTGCCAATGGATTTTCTACCGCTGTATTTTCAACTGCAAGGTAAACCCTGTGTCATGGTTGGTGGTGGCACCATAGCACTACGTAAAGCGATACTGCTACAAAAATCTGGCGCAATTATTAATATCGTCGCTCGCAAAGTTCTCCCTGAACTGAGGCAATTAGCCGAGTCCACCGAAGGCACTATCCGTATCGGGGATTATTCTGTCGCTGATATCGAGGGTATGTTTTTAGTGGTTGCCGCCACTGACGACGAGGCATTAAATAAGCAGGTTTCCGATGATGCTCATCAACGTCAGCTTCCTGTCAATGTTGTCGATAGTCCGGAGCTATGTAGCGTTATTCTCCCTGCTATTATTGATCGTTCGCCGTTGGTGATTGCCGTCTCCAGTGGTGGTAAGTCGCCGGTGCTTGCCAGAATGTTGCGATCAAAAATTGAAAGCCTTGTTCCGGCCGCTTATGGGCGGTTGGCCAATTTAGTCGGCGGTTTTCGCGATAAAGTAAAACTGAGTTATAAAACCGTGGATGAGCGTAAAAACTTTTGGGAGGAGGTGCTAAACGGCCCCATTGCTGAAATGGTTTTTGCTGGCAAAGATACAGTTGCCAATCAGATGTTATCCCAACGCCTAGATGCCGAACCCGCTGAGATGATTAAGGGCGAAGTCTATTTGGTCGGTGCAGGGCCGGGCGATCCTGACCTATTAACCTTTAGAGCTTTGCGTCTGATGCAAAAAGCCGATGTCGTGCTTTATGACCGTTTGGTGGCCGATCAAATTATTGAATTAACTCGCCGCGATGCGGAAAGGATTTATGTCGGCAAAAAACGCTCTAACCATGCGGTTCCGCAAGAAGATATTAATCAAATGCTGGTTAAACTGGCCAAAGAGGGCAAGCGAGTACTGCGTTTAAAAGGCGGGGATCCGTTTATCTTTGGTCGCGGTGGTGAAGAAATAGAACAACTGGCGTCGCATAATATTCCGTTTCAAGTCGTCCCCGGCGTCACCGCAGCTTCTGGCTGCTCCACCTATGCCGGCATCCCGTTAACTCACCGTGATTATGCCCAGTCAGTCCGCTTTATTACCGGCCATCTCAAAAATGGTACGGCAGATTTACCCTGGGACGAGCTGGTTCATACCAATCAGACTCTGGTGTTTTATATGGGCTTGGTCGGGCTGCCAATTATTTGTCAAAAACTGATCGAATATGGCCGCAATCCAGAGACTCCAATTGCGTTGATACAGCAAGGGACAACCGAACAGCAGCGTGTTTTGGTCAGCAATTTGCGAGAAATGCCGGCAACGGCGGTAAAAGAGCAGGTCAGGGCACCCACCTTGCTGATTATCGGCGAAATCGTCACCCTAAGAGAGAAATTGGCATGGTTTGAGCATTAACTAGGCAACTGGACGATAAGCTAAAGTTTGACGTCCTATTTGTCGATATATGGGTTAAGAGGAGCTCATAAATGGTTAATTTTCCAACAAACTATACGGCATCTGGCGCTAGCATGCCGACAAGAGCGACGCGTAGAGTCGTACCATCTAGCCCGGCTGATAAACGTGAAACTTATAGCCAGGATCGCCGGCTGGGCAAAGATCGTCGTGGTCGTGCTAACACTCAAGCTGTAATGGATCGTAGAAGCGGGTCAGAAAGACGTCGCTCTACCATCAATTTCAGTGTTTAGGGATTGCTGGCTAGCTTTTTAGCACCATAAATCGGCATGGAATCCACCAGAATATGACCTGCCTCTCTCAATAGAGGATCAACTTCCTCATCGTCCTTATCCATTTCCTGCTCAGGCTCTTTAGCGGTCTGATCAGCCTCTTCAGTTACATCTAATTCATCCAGAGCAGCTAATGGCTCCAAACCTTTAGCGGTACGGCGCGCATTCTGAATCAGCAGTTTCTTGGCTTGATCTTGCTCTTGGTTAGCAAGGCGCGTTTTTTCATTAAGGCTAATCGTGGTTACCGAGCGAAACTGTTCCTGTAATTCCAGCTGCGCTTGTAAAAAGATAAAATCAGGATCTGTTTTAAAGCGCTCGGCATGCTTGGCTTTAAGCTCAGGCATAATAGCTGGCAGATTAAAATAGCGACGATGCCTAACAGGGTCAATACGATCCCAAGAGAGCGCATTATCTAAAGAGCTCTCGCCAACTTTTTCTTTATCGTAACTTGCTGGGAATTCAATATCAGGGATTACTCCACGGTGCTGAGTGCTTTCACCAGAAATTCGATAAAATTTGGATTCGGTAATTTTTAACTGCCCATGTTTTAAAGGATTTAAAGACTGAACCGTGCCTTTACCAAAAGACTGTGTACCCACCACAATGCCGCGCTGATAATCTTGAATAGCGCCGGCAAAAATCTCTGAGGCAGAAGCGCTAAGACGGTTAATTAACACCACCAATGGGCCTTGATAATAAGCACTGCTGGAACGTTTACCATCGCGATAAACCTGTTTGCTCGAATGCCTAACTTGTACGGTGGGCCCTTGCTCAATAAAAAGACCCGTCAGCTCGTTAACCTCCCTTAATGAACCACCGCCGTTTTCGCGCAAATCGATAATAATGCCATCTACGCCTTCATCGATAAGTTCATTCAGTAATTTACTCACATCGCGAGTGGTACTTTTATACTGTGGATCGCCTTTGCGCATAGCTTCAAAATCAATATAGAAGGCAGGAATATCAATAATGCCAATTTTTGATAGCTTGTTATCATCAAAGATATCGAGCACTTTTTTCTGGGCGCTTTGCTCTTCAAGCTTTACCGTATCCCGAACAATTTCAATCACGGTATGTTCATCGTCGGTTTTAGCCGTCACGGGGATCACCTCAAGTCGAACCGTGCTGCCTTTTTTACCCCGAATCAACTTAACCACTTTGTCTAACCTAAGACCAATCACATCCTCAAATTTACCATCACCCTGCGCCACAGCAACAATCCGATCTGATGGCTGTAGTTGTCCCTGTTTATCGGCCGGACCTGCATGTACCAGACGCACCACCTTGGTGAACTCATCCTCGGTTTGCAAGATAGCACCAATCCCCTCCAGCGATAGGCTCATATTGATTTCAAAGTTTTCAGAGCTGATCGGTGAAAGGTAAGTGGTGTGAGGATCATACAGGGTGGTCATGGAATTCATATAAATCTGAAAAGCATCTTCCGCAGTCGATTGCTGCAGGCGGTTTAACTGGTTTTGAAACCGATTAATTAGCAGCGGAACAATGTCAGACTCTGGCTTTTTAGCAGCACGTAAGCCAAGAACGCGGCTTTTAATAATTTTGCGCCATAGCTCATCTGCCTCGGCCTGAGTGACAGGCCAAGACATCTCTGACCGATCGAGCACAAGAGATTCATCGCGCTCGAAGTTCATCGCAGCCACCATTTCTGGTAACTGCTGAATAATCGAACTAAGACGAGAGGCCAAACGCTGCTGATAGCGATTAAAGATAATAAAACCAGGACCGAGATCACCCTTATTCAAAGTGTTATCAAGGGTATAACGATATTGCTCAAATTCTTCCAAATCAGCCTTTATAAACAGGCTTTTATTACCATCAAGACGACGCAGGTAATTGTCGAAAATACGGGAAGACATCGCGTCATTGAGAGTCTGGGTAATATAGTGGCGCTGGCCTAGCTTGTTAATAATATCCAGTGCGGTGCTAGATTGTTCTTTGCTATAGGTAATATCACCACTGGATAACTCGACTTTGGCGTTAACCGCAGAGGACAGTAATAGGGTGGTCAGTAATGTAGTGAATACGGCTAGAAAACGAACACGGTATATAACGATCATAAATTATTATCTCAACGGGCTCTTGGCTTAACAGAGCTAAACTACGGTATTAAGTTCAATAAAACGGCGGAGCATAAATAGCAGGTATCTGTTTTAGTGGGTAGTTCTTTTTTGATCAGTTAACAGCCCTATTATCCAGTCGACAATATATAAACTATAATTAACTTTATATTAACAGTACAAACCATTGATATTAAACTTTATTTTCTGCCTTTTTAACCCTAATAACGCTACCTTCAAAATTCAAGTTATTCAGGCTCTTAATGGCAGCTTTGGCCTCACCAGGATTGGGCATTTCCACAAAACCAAAACCCTTAGAGCCGCCGGTTTTTTTATCCATGACCAAATTACATGACTGCACGCCGCCATAGGCCTGAAACATATCAAGAATAGTGGCTTCAGTGGTGCTACGGCTTAAATTTCTGATTAATACTTTCATGACTTTGCGGTGATGGTATAAAGTGGAAGGCTATCTTAACAGCATATACTACAGCCTCACAGTAAAGGTTAAACAATTTTATGAGTCATCACCAACAACCCAATAACCCGCTTCACGGACTAACTCTGGAGAACATATTGACCCAGCTGGTGGATCATTATGGCTGGGAAAGCTTAGGTAACAAGATCGATATTCGTTGTTTTAACCATGAGCCCTCGATTAAATCCAGTCTGAAATTTTTAAGAAAAACCATCTGGGCGAGGGAGAAAGTAGAGCAGCTATACTTGGATACTCAAAATAGTGTCTGGATAAAACAATGACGGCCGATAAATAATCCCCATTTGTAGCGAGCAATTCTGTTAAAATAAACACTATTAAGCGCTAACAAACTCGGCCGGAAACTCAGAATTGTCTCTACTCAAAGACTTACCCCTTCACCAACAACTGCTCAAAGCACTGGATAAGCTGGGCTTTAGCCAAGCCACCAAAGTGCAGGCAGAAGCTATTCCCGCTGCCATCTCCGGTAAAGACCTGTTGGTATCAGCGCAGACCGGTAGCGGTAAAACAGCCGCCTTTCTGTTACCGGTTCTGCAACGGCTACTAGAGAATGACTCGCCTAACACGGGGACTAGGGCGCTCATCCTGCTACCAACCCGAGAGCTTGCCCTACAAACCCAAAAGCAATTTGAACAGCTGGCAGCCTTTAGCTATTTGAAATGCGGTTTAATTATTGGTGGCGAAGCTTATAAACATCAGGTTGCAACATTACGTAAAAATCCAGAAGTGTTAATCGCAACTCCTGGACGCCTTGTTGATCATATTGAAAAGGGCAATCCGGATTTTAATGATCTGGAAATACTGGTGCTGGATGAAGCAGACCGCATGCTGGATATGGGCTTTGCGATAGCGATGCATACTATCTCGGATTACAGCAACCCCGAGCGTCAAAATTTATTATTTTCTGCAACCCTGAATACCAAGGGAATGGATAAGATGATCGCCACCTTTTCTGATCCTCTGACCATTGAAATTGATTCCCATCGTCAACAACATAACCATATTTTACAACAGGTCGTGCTGGCGGATGATATCAAACACAAGGAAAAGCTAGTTGATGCCATCATCAGAGAGGAACGGGCGAAAAAAGTTTTTATCTTCTGTAATAAGCGCGCTCAATGTGAACAGCTAAGTCATTTTCTACAATATAAGAAGTGGAAAGTTAATTTCCTGCATGGCGATATTACGCAAAATGATCGCAAACAAATTATGAACAGCTTTCGTCAGGGCAGCCTTGAAGTATTAGTGGCTACAGATTTGGCGGCACGGGGTTTGGATATACAAGATGTGGATTTGGTAATTAATTTTACGATAGCCCACTCAGGCGATGATCATATTCATCGGGTTGGCCGTACCGGTAGAGCCGGCAAGGAGGGCAAAGCCCTATGTCTAGTGAGTGCTGACGAGTGGCGTCAGATGTCTAGTATAGAGCGTTATTTAAAGATTCGCTTTCAACGTCGAGTGATAAAAGATTTAAAGGCTAACTATAGCGGCCCTAAAAAACTGAAAAAATCTGGCAAAATCGCAGGCTCAAAAAAGAATAAAACCGCCACCAAAACCACCAAGGCCGTTAAAAAATCACGCACCACAAAAAAGATTAAACGCGTCACCGGTGATGGCTTTGACGCTATCCGTAAAAAAGAGAAGCAATAACCATGACCAATAACGATATCTTAAGACGACTGCGCTATATCTTTGATCTGGCTGATACCAAGATAGTATCCATTTTTGGCTTGGCCGGTAGCGAGATTGAGACTGCCGAGGTCACAGCATGGCTTAAGAAAGATGACGACCCATGGTTTAAAAGCTGCCCAGATATTAAAATGGCAACGTTTTTAAATGGCCTTATCGTGGCTCGCCGAGGCAAAAAAGATGGTCCAGCGCCGATAGCGGAAAAGCAACTGAATAATAATATGGTGCTAAGAAAATTAAAAATCGCAATGGATTTCAAAAGTGATGATATTCAGGCGGTACTACAGTTAGCGGGACTCACTATTAGTGACCATGAGTTAAGCGCTTTATTTCGTAAAAAAGGTCATAAGCATTACCGCGAATGCAAAGACCAGATTCTACGTAACTTCCTTGAAGGTTTACGCCATAAATATCGTCCATAAACCAAAGCTTGGGACGACTCTCGTTGACTTGCAACTGCTTGGCAGTCTCATGGTTAGAGATATGGGCATCAATAAAATTGCTTATATCGAGAGTTGATAATAGATTTTTTGATCATCAAAGCATAACGTTACCGTAACCTCTATTTCAGAAAGTCATCACATTGTTTAGTTATCTACCGTTGGGCATAATAAGCCTCATAATATCAAAAGGGTTGTTCTGGAGAATGCGTTCTTTACTCGCTGTTTATATCGCCTTTTTATTGACAGGCATTTTCTCTTTGGTTGCCTCTGCTAGTCCTTTAAGCAATCCCGAATTTATTGGCAGTGAGCAATGTGGTTCTTGCCATCAGCAGCAATATCAAGATTGGCGGAGCTCTCACCATGATCAGGCGATGATGGAGGCTAATAGCCAAAGCGTTTTAGGCGATTTTAATCAATCAAGTTTTAGCTTAAACGGAATTACCTCAACCTTTTTTAAAAAGGGCAGCGAGTTTTGGGTAAATACCGATGGTACCGATGGCATATTACAGGATTATAAAATTGCTTATACCTTTGGCATCACTCCATTGCAGCAATACCTGATTGCTTTTGACGATGGTCGTTATCAGGCGTTGAGCATTGCTTGGGACAGTCGCAGCAAGGCAGAAGGTGGGCAGCGTTGGTTTCATTTATACCCTGATGTTACAGGCCACAAAGATGTGTTGCATTGGACACGCCAGTTGCAAAACTGGAATTCACATTGTGCCGAATGCCATTCCACCCAGCTGCAAAAAAACTATGATCAGCATAGCAATAGCTACCAAACGACATGGTCCGAAATTAATGTCGCCTGTGAAGCCTGTCATGGGGCTGGCCGTCAACATGTGGCATGGGTCAATAGCAAAGATCCGAAAAAGCCTGACAACAAAGGCCTGCTAACCGATATTCGCTCCCATGGTCACTGGCAACGACTGCCAGCACAGGCTACCGCTAATAAGCTTGGGACGAACCCTACCCATGGCGATCAGCAAATCAATAGCTGTGCCAGTTGTCATGCTCGTCGCACAACCATTGATACTGTTGATAATAAAAACTTTCGGGGAAAAGAGTTATTGGATACCCATATCCCCTTGTTAATAGAAGAGCCTTTTTACCATGTTGATGGTCAGATATTAGATGAGGTTTATGTTTATGGCTCTTTTATCCAAAGCAAAATGCATCAACAAGGTGTAGTTTGCAGTGATTGTCATAACCCTCATAGTCTTGAACTAAAAGCGCCAAATAATCAGCTTTGCGCACAATGTCACAACCCCTCGGTTTTTGATAATCCAACACACCATCATCATAACAATGCCAGTGAAGGCGCCCAGTGTGTTAACTGCCATATGCCCGAAACAACCTACATGACAATAGATCCACGACGAGATCATAGCCTGCGCATTCCACGTCCCGATTTATCAGCGACGCTGACAGTGCCCAATGCTTGCAATCAGTGTCATACCGATAAAGATAACGATTGGGCCTTAAAGCATTTTAAAACCTGGTATCCCAGCCGTATTGATCAACCAAGTTTTGCCCCCTTGTTCGATGCGGCACAGCGAAGAACAGCCCAAGCTTTACCGCAACTTTCAACACTGATTAATGATGAATCGATACCTGTTATGGTGCGCGCATCTGGCTTGCAACTCTTACGCAACTATCCAAACCAATATGCAGTCAATACTGCCTTGATACAACTGGAATCGACTAATGCTACTTTACGCTTGGCAGCGATTAAGGTCGTTGAACTTTTACCTGTACAACAGCGACTTCACTATTTATGGCCTTCATTAAACGACCCAGTTAAAGCGATAAGAATGGAGGCTGCTCGTTTATTGGCCAGCACACTGGTTGATCGAACTATTGTATTGCAACCACCACAACAACAGGCCATACAAAAAGCGGTAGATGAATACATAGCCTCTTTGCAACAAAATGCAGACACACCAGCAGGGCAAATGCAGTTTGGTGCACTTTACCAATCTCTAAATCAACTGGATTTAGCCGAGTCCGCTTATCAACATGCGCGGTTAATTGAACCTTTTTACTTGCCGGCAATAATCAATCAAGCTGATCTTTATAGAGCAAAAGGGCAAGATCAACTGGCTGTGCCACTATTGAAGCAAGCATTAAGCATAGAGCCAAAAAATGCGGCCGCCAACTATGCAATGGGACTATTAATGATTCGCTTGAAGCAACTGGATAGCGCTGTGGACTACCTTGAAATTGCCGCCACACAAACACCTGAAATTGCTCGCTATAACTATGTTTATGCTGTCGCTTTATTTGAAAATGGCAAACAAGCATTGGCCATTAGCATATTAAAAAAAGCACTACAGAACAGCCCTAATAATCAGGAGATTATTGGCGCCTTGGCAGCTTACTTAACGATGATGGGTCGGATAGAAGAAGCTCGACAATACTCCGTACAGTTGCCATAACCAGCGCTTAGGTGCCACAAAAAGTTTGATACGACGAATCAAAATCCTCTGCAGGATCTTGATAGTGATGGCTATTAGGAAGCTCTTGGTAAGGTGAGCGCAACACTTCAAGAAAATCATTAATAGCTTCAGTGCTACCAGTCGTTTCGCAGGCGGTTAATACTGCCTCAACATAATGATTTCTTGGAATTACTATTGGGTTATTAGCCTGCATTAATGCTGCGGAATTATCATTTAAATGGCTGCGCCATTGTGCAATCCATTCATTGTAATTTTCAGACAATGGGTTGGCGCCTGCCATGGTTTGACCAAGATCCAAAAAGGTTTGAGTGTAATCCAAGGCGTCGGTTTGCATAGATTTCAATAAACGTTCAATCAAGCTGCGAATTTCGACAGTCACGTCACTAATACCCAGTTTGGCGGCCATCATGGCAAAATACGCCTGCTCAAAACGCTCAGAGTAATCCTTTAGTAATGGTTCTATTACAGCGATAGCCAGCTTTTTTTCGTTGTTAATCAGCGGCAGCAAACATTCAGCAAGTCGAATAAGGTTCCAAATAGCGATATTAGCCTGATTACCAAAGGCATAACGCCCCTGGGTATCAATAGAGCTGTAAACCGTAGCGGGGTGGTAGGCCCCCAACATAGCACAGGGACCAAAGTCGATAGTCTCACCAGAGATAGCGGTATTATCTGTGTTCATAACGCCATGAATAAAACCTACTCTCATCCATTCAACAATTAAAGTAATTTGTCGCTGCATAACTGCATCAAGAAACTGCAGTGCTTTATCATCGGCGTTAAGATCAATATCGGCAAAGTGACGCTCTATGCTGAAATCCAATAAAGCAGCTAACGACTTTACATCGTCCCTTATAGCAAAATACTGAAAGGTACCGACTCGGATATGACTAGCAGCTATTCGAGTAACGATAGCGCCAGGCTTAACTGCGTCTCGATAAACCGACTCACCAGTAGCCACTACCGCCAAACAACGAGAAGTCGGTACACCTAAAAAATACATTGCTTCGCTCATAATATATTCACGCAGCGCAGGGCCTAGTGCACAACGGCCATCGCCTTGGCGTGAATAGGGCGTAGGGCCAGAACCTTTTAACTGCACATCAACTCGACAATTATCTTTATCAAGAAGCTCGCCAAGCAAGTGGGCACGACCATCGCCCAATTGGGGGTTGAGGTGGCCAAACTGATGACCGCTATAAGCCAAAGCCAGACTTTCAGTGCCGGCGGGAAGCTGATTACCTGAAAAGATTTGTGCCTGTAAAGTAGCGTCTGACTGCAATGTAGTGCTTAGCTTCAAACTATCAGCTAGAGATCGGTTCCATAAAAGCACTTTAGGATCAGCAACGGGTGTGGGCAATACACGCTGATAAAAGGCGCCACCCAGTGCTGAATAACTGTTTGAAAATCTTAATGTCATAAATAGCGAAGCTCAGTGATAACAAAAACCTAAGTGTAACAGCTAAAGCGGGGGCATAAGCCCTGACCAAGGATTATTAACGGCTATAATTGGATCGATAGGGGATATTTGACTGTAGGCTCCGAGCTCATTTGAGATTGGCCCGCCAAATTATAGCTATATAAATCAGCTGAGTTATCTGTTCGACTGAACAGTTCAGATCCGTGATAGATTCTGGGTTGGCCGAACATGAATCCATCTGAGGGACTAAAGCCGTATAGTCAAATGAGTTACTGTCAGTTTGCGTCAGGCGTGGCAGCATCGGAGATGACACATCAGTTATGACAAAAAAAATCGCAATCCACTGGTTTCGTCAAGACTTACGGTTATCTGATAATCCAGCATTAACAAAAGCGGCAGAGCATGAGGCCGTTTTACCCATCTATATTTTAGACGATGATAATGCGGGAAATCATGTCATGGGTGGTGCGAGTCGTTGGTGGCTTCATCATTCACTGAAGGCATTAAATGCCTCCTTAGGCAACAAGCTCTCCGTGTATCATGGCAATCCGCAAACAATTCTGGATGATCTACTGACACGTTTTGACGTTGAAGCCGTGTATTGGAACCGATGCTATGAACCATGGCGCATACATCGCGATACACTGATTAAAGAAAATCTTAAAACGCGTGGAATAGAGGCTTATACATTCAATGGCTTATTATTGTGGGAGCCTTGGACGATTAAAAAAGACGATGGAACGCCCTATAAAGTCTTTACACCATTTTTCCGCAAAGGCTGCTTAAATGCAGAACAACCTCGCTCGCCTTTATCAACACCGAAAAATACCAACTACGGTGATGACCCTGGTCATATAGGCATTGATGCGCTTGATCTTTTGCCCAAAATACCATGGGACAAACAGCTTGAACCTCATTGGGATATTGGAGAGGAGGGTGCTCGCAAACGATTTGAAACGTTTGTTGATGAGGGACTTTCCTTTTATAAAGAGGGCAGAAACCTTCCTGCAAAACCTTATGTATCGCGCTTATCACCCCATCTACATTTTGGGGAAATATCAGCTAATCAGCTATGGCATACTGTTCGAAGCCTTGGTGACGATAAACATATTGGACACTTTTGTAGCGAACTAGGCTGGCGTGAGTTTTCGTATAGTCAGCTTTATCATAATCCGGAACTACCGCGTAGAAATCTACAATCGAAGTTTGATGCTTTTCCATGGGTGGATAACGCAGAGAATTTGCGTGCATGGCAAAGAGGACAAACGGGTATTCCCATGGTGGATGCGGGTATGCGTGAATTATGGCAGACAGGTTATATGCATAACCGGGTTCGAATGATTGTCGGCTCATTTCTGGTGAAAAACCTGCAACTTCACTGGCACCATGGGGAGCGTTGGTTTTGGGATACTCTGATTGATGCTGACTTGGCTAATAATAGTGCCAGTTGGCAATGGGTTGCAGGATGCGGGGCGGATGCGGCACCTTACTTTCGTATTTTTAATCCGGTCACACAAGGTCAGAAATTTGATCCCGATGGTGAATATGTCCGTCAATATATCCCTGAAATTGCTTCGCTACCGAATAAATACCTTTTCAACCCATGGGAAGCTCCGGAGCTTATTTTAACAGAAGCAGGTATCGAGCTAGGATCAACTTATCCACGCCCTGTTGTTGATCTCAAACAATCACGCGAGTCAGCGCTCATAGCTTTCCAATCCTTAAAAAAAGGGGAATCATAAGTAGTATATGACTTGTTTTAGGGGATCAGCTCTAACAGTCTATCTGATTATTTTGTTATGGGTGGTATGGGATGAGACAACCTATGTGAAATACCCTAAAAAGAAGTCTGCCTCTATTTTTTCAGCGATACGCCATTGCGCAGTCCTTTTCCTCTCGGTGAAATCGGCAACTTGCTATTGTTGTTTAAGTGCTTTTTCTT
>NZ_CAXAHB010000006.1:0-42237 GCF_963968385.1 uncultured Oceanicoccus sp. | reverse complement strand
GGCACGAATCGCATCTCAGCTAGACCAGGGACAGGTCAGATTCTCGATCGATCGCGCAAAAATAGAAAGTACCCTGTGATGGATCGGACTCGGGGGCGTAGTTAAAGGAATTCTGCAGCTGTAGCGGGTCAGTTCGACATGTAGATGAATTCATCTTCCGGCTGATCTTGCTGAGACAGATCCCGATCTATGTTGGTGGCTTTAGTGGTTATCCAAGGCCAGAGCGGCTCGGCCTGTGCCTCGTTGTGAACTTCGAGTGCGCCTCTCAATCGATTTGCCACTTGCGGATGCTTGGCCAGAAGGTCGACCTGCTCACCTTGTGCGGAGAGATCGAACAACCACTCCTTACGCGGTAACTGTTTACGACCTGATTGAGGAGGGGCGCTGACCACCAGTTTCCAGCGTTTATCCCTTACCGCCTGAGCAGCGCCGCCACGGAAGAACAGGTACTCATGTGGCGAGTCCATGCGCCTGCTCTCTTTCACAGAAGGCGTCACATAGGGGGTCAGGTTGACGCCGTCCATGATTCGGTCAGCGGGCAGATCAGCGGCGGCGGCCGCCGCCGCAGTGGCATAAATGTCAACGTGGTGAACGGGCGCGTCATAGATCTCACCGGCCGGTAGTTTCGCCGGCCAACGGGCCAAGAACGGCACCCGGATGCCGCCTTCGAACAGGGTGGATTTCCAGCCCCGGTAGGGGGCATTCACGTTGGGCAGCCCGATGTAACCAGCGCCACCATTGTCCGAGGTGAATATCACCAGGGTATTTTCATCCAGGCCGTTGGCTTTGAGCGCCGCCATGACCCGCCCAACGCCTCGGTCCAGCGAGCGGATCATGGCAGCATAGACCCGTTCCCGATGAAGCTCGATGTGCGATAGCGCTTCGTAGTCTTCCCGTGACGCCTGTAAAGGTGTGTGTGGCGCCCAGTGAGCCAGATACAGAAAGAAGGGGCGATCCTTGTTGGCTTCGATCACCTTCACCGCTTCATCCGTGTAGTAGTCCGTCAAATATTTCGGCGGTTCGAACCAAGGGCCACCATTGAAGCTCGCCGCGAAGTCCACAACCCGCCATAGGAAGCGATCGATGGGATCGAAGTCCTGCCTGGCCTGAATGATGTTCTCATCATCCAGTCTTCCGTACAGGCCACTTACCATTAGGATACTTTCGGCAAAGCCCTGATCATGAGGGGCCATCCCGTTTTCCTCGCCGAGGTGCCACTTGCCGATGTGAGCGGTGTGATAACCCTGATCGGCTAGCAGCTCCGCCAAAGTGATTTCTGACGGGGGCATACCTAGCCCGGCGAATTCGAGGCTGTCCAGGGTGTCGGCTTGCGGATTAGTGAACGCTGGCGGTTGCAATGGCCGGTCCATCATATCGCTGAGCATGCCAACGACAGGCTCGAAACCTGGTGGGGTGGGAGTGAACTCGAAGCCGAAGCGAGTCCCATAGCGCCCCGACATAAGCGCGGCCCGGGAGGGTGCGCAGCTTGCGTGGGCAGCGTAACCCTGAGAGAAAGCAACACCCTCTGCTGCCAGCACGTCAATATTGGGTGTCTGGGCGGTGGAGTTCAGACTGTTCATCGAGATATCGTTCCAGCCCATGTCGTCGGCGACAATAAGGACGATATTGGGCGGCCGGTTCGACGGGGCGCGTCCTTGGCTGTCTGCACCAGTGGACCACTCGATCTCGATGGTTGGACCGACTTCGGTCACCGCTGATTTCATCTGCGCAACACCGGACAGCACGAGCTCTGCTCGGAAGACCCAACCAATGCTCAGAATTGCGACAAGCGTTAAAGTAACTCTGCCAATCCACTTCATATTGATAGTCCTGTTGTTGTATCAGTCACCACATTCATGGTCTAAGCTACTCGCAAATGTCAGTGACAAAACCTTACACTCAAGCAATGCTAACCAAGGAAGCAATTTCGGCTATAGGGAGCCTCATCCTAAAACCCGCGATCTTATAAAACGCATTACTCGCGCAGAGATTCCTTCCTTGACGGATGAAGGGTTTTTATCAGCAAACTGAATACGTGCATTGCCTTTCATCATGCTGAGATATACGGCGGGAAGGTAACGCTTTAGCCGCCAAATTATTCTGTCGCTAAGGCGAGTTCCACCCAGTATATAATGCTTACCCTTTCGGGAATCCTCAAAAACGGTTGCCGCAATACTATCTGCGGTAAAGCCTTCGGCATGGAGTCTAGCAACTTTTTTTGCTGCGTCAGGGTTGTTACTGCGCATGGTCTTAACTAAGTTGCTTTGAAAGAAGGCAGGGCATACAACAGACACTTTTACCCCATAAGGATCAAGTTCACTCAGCAGCCCCTCCGATAAGGACACCATGCCCGCCTTTGAGACGTTATAGGCAGACATTCCACTCATATGTAATAGCCCAGCCATAGAGGCTACATTGATAAGGAGCCCTTTACTTTCTTTCAATAGGGGCACGCAGACATGGCAGCCTTTCACAGCACCCATTAAATTGATATCCACAGTCCACTGAAAGTCTTTCATGGACAAGCAATCAATATCCCCAGTCGACGCCACACCTGCATTGTTGACTAAGGCATCCAGCCCTTCCCAGCGCTCGGAAATGATACCGACCAGCTCCTGCCACTGGGCATCATTGGTAATATCCAGATGGTGGAAAAAACAATCGTTGCCATACTCCCCCTTCAGATGGGAGGCAATCTTGATTCCCTCCTCGTCCTGAATATCAGCAATACAAACAGACCAACCTTCACTAGCATACTTCTTCGCCAGTGCCAGACCCAACCCACTCGCTGCTCCGGTAATAAGAATACGTTTCATTTAAAAGACACTCCGATATTCGTCAATGTGGGTAGAGAGCAAGCTGAGCAATCAGAATATGCCGTGTCACGCCAGTGTTTAGTCGTCATAGATTGGCTGTCCTGTTCATAGGATGGGCAACATGAAATGGCAACAATAGTAGCCGCGTTAATAGCACCATCATTAGAGTTGTTGATTCAATTGATGATTATATTGTGGTGGAAACGGTGCTATGGAGACATATTCGGACAACTTGTCCCAGCAGTTTCACTGTTTCGTGGGGTGATTTCGTTACGGCCAACCCTGTTTTTGTCAGGTTCATTGCTAATCAGTCTTTAGCCGGCGCCTCAGGGTACGCTCACTAACATGCAATAGCTTGGCTACCCGCGCGAAATCGAGGCAGTCGCCTGCAGATTGGATCAGCAGCTGCCGCACGGTGACGGTGGTTTTCTCGACACTGTTCAACCCGCGCACCATCTCCTCGCATTGCTGCTGAAAGACCACATGCTGCGGACGGTTTGCCGTTCTCACAGGTATGTCTAAAACCTGCGCCGGGAGGAATAGCTGGCTGTGCTCACAGTCAAACGTCACAGGCGTGTCAAACGCACGCCTATGGCAAACCGAGTGTGAAGGCCGAGAGTAACTCAGGTGTATTTCGACACCCTGTGCACGCTCTAACGTGGCTCCATACAGCGATCTCCCCACGGCAACAAGATTTGAAAAAATCACCTCAGCTAACAATTGCTGCTGTGCAGCAGTACCCATGGATATTCTCGCACGCAACAATAAACCGCCTTCATGTTCATATACCGCCCAACCGGGTCGGAACAGGACCTGCCCATAGCGAAGCATTAGTCGGATAGATTCGCGCAGCTCATCAGAGCAAAACCATCCCGTCAACACCTGAACTAACAGTTTGGACGTTAGGGGAAACGGTGATACCTCGCCGGGTGAGCTCAGCAACCAATTGTTCAGAACTGACCCCAGCGCTGTTAAGCAGGTGTAGCAGCTCATTTAAAAACGCATGATGCGCCTGATTTACTTTCATTAGGTTCTATACGCCGCCGACAGTGCGAAGGCACTCCAAGAAATATAAAAACAAACAGCGACAAAACGAGATTGACCGAATATGCTTCCAAGCAATAATTAGATAAAACGATAATGGATTTACCCGCTAATTAAAAGCAGCATTAAAAAGATTAACGGAGATCATTATAAGATGAAGTTTATCCAAGCCCTGAAGTTATTATCCAAACCGAAGCTATGAGCGTAACACTATTATTTAGGAGAGTGCTAAGTATGCCGTTAAGTCAACGCTTAAAGATTGGAAAGGTAATTGTATCTATTGTCTGGTTATTCATTGTGGCCTCGGTGATAGAGCCTTCCCAAGTGCCATTTCCTCACGTGTTTCAGGGGATCGGTATTTTTTTAGTGGTTTCTCATATTATTGAGATTGTAGTGTTTAAAAAAAGAATGCGCGGGCCAAGGGATTACTTGTTAACTATGTTATTTGGTGCGTTACAGCTGAAGACAATTAGGATTGCAGCATGAAATCACAATGGATGATCTATGGCGCTAATGGCTACAGCGCTCAACTGGCTATTGAAAAAGCCATCGAACAGGGCAACAAGCCGATTTTAGCCGGGCGTAATAAAGCGGCGATTGAAGCGCTAGGCAAGCAGTTTGATTTGCCGGTGCGTATTTTTGATTTAAGCGATATTGATGCCGTTGCTGGTCACTTGGCCGATGTGGCGGTTGTCAGTCACTGTGCCGGGCCGTTTTCGGCCACCGCTGAGCCGATGATGAAGGCTTGCATTCAGGCGCGAACCCACTACACCGATATCACCGGCGAAGGTACGGTATTTGGCATTGGACAGACGTTGCATGAGCAAGCCAAACAGGCTGGTGTGGTGTTGATGGGCGGTGTCGGTTTTGATGTGATTCCGACCGACTGTATGACAAACTTTCTGCACCAGAAAATGCCCGACGCCACCGATTTGGTGTTGGGTTTTGATAGCAAGATAGATCTCAGCCCCGGTACAACTAAGACCATGGTTGAAAACATCCCGCAGGGTATAATGGTGCGCCGCAACGGCAAGATCAAAGCGGTTGGTCGTCGTTTCGAGATGCGCATGATTGATTTCGGGTTGGGGCCGAAGCGCTCGTCGGTGCTCACTTGGGGTGATCTCTACACCGCTTATTGGCAGACCCGTATCCCGAATATCACAGTGTATATACCCTTTCGTGGCAGCCAGCTAGAATTGTTTTTATTTCCACTGATTAAGTTGCTGATGTCGATTCCGTTTGTGCAAAAGCGCGCAATGGAAAAGGCCGGTAAAATCGCGGGTCCCAGTGCAAAGAGTCGTGCAAAGAATTCCGCTTATGTTTGGGGTGAGGCGAAAAATGCCAGTGGAAAAACTGTAGCCGCCACTATTGAAGTGCCGAACGGCTATACGGTAACCATGGACGGTATTTTAATGACGGCGGATTTCCTGCGCAGCTATCAAGGTGACGGTGGTTGCTTTACTCCGTCGCAGCTGATGGGGGCAGAATTGGCAGAGCAGTTGCCGGGGGCTGGCAAGTTTACTCTTCGTTAATAAGCTCTGCTTAATCAGCATCTTTTCTTGCTGGTTTATTGTTATCACTAATAAGTTACTGTTGGTGATAACTCGGGGTTACACGGACGCGTCTTGGCAAAAGTCAATGAACTTGAATTTTTGTCCGATGCCTTTCTGAAATCGGAGTTTAACCAAAATAAATTTTAAACAATAAGGTCTGGTGCATCGATGTGGGCGCCCCTTGATGGGGGTGATAACAGTATGTTTCAATATTTTTTGGTTGAAGGAGGAAATGATGGCAACACAGCCCAGAAGAGAGCAAATCGAGGCCCTGTTAGAAAATGATAAAGAAGGCCCGATTCGCATGCTGAATCTGCTCAAATTTAAAGCGTTTGCCGAGTATGGCGATGGCATTGATACGAAGCTTTCGGGATTTGAAGCCTACCAACGTTATGCCGTGGAAGTGACCAAGATCATCAATAAGCTAGGTGGTGAACTTGTTTTTAATGGCCAAGCTAATACTCTGGTGATCGGTGATGGCGAGCTCGAATGGGATTTGGTATCCATCGTTGAATACCCTTCGGTAGCGGCATTCATTGGCATGACATCAAGTGAAGAATACAAGAAAATTCATGTTCACCGGAAAGCCGGTCTTGAGCATCAACTGCTCGTACAGTGTTAAAGAAAGCCACGAATACTGTTGGGTTATTCATGCTTAATATCTGTGTAGAAAATCTCATCGAAAAGACCTCGAACGGCATTTAGGTAATGATGGCAATACACACCCAATTAAATAAAACAATTGAGCGAGAGAGAAAACATGATTGACTTATATACCGCCGCCACCCCTAACGGCCATAAAGCCTCCTGCACCCTGGAAGCGCTAAATATCGAATACACCGTACATCCCATTAATCTGGTGGAAGGCGAGCAGAAAAAGCCGGAATTTCTGACCATTAATCCTAATGGCCGTATCCCCGCAATTGTTGATCGCAACAACGGTGATTTTGCCGTCTTCGAATCCGCTGCCATTATGATTTACCTAGCCGACCAAGCGGGGAAACTGTTACCCACAGAAACCAAAGCCCGCTCCAGAGTTATGCAATGGCTAATGTTCCAAATCGGCGGTACCGGCCCAATGATGGGGCAGGCCAATGTCTTCTATCGTTACTTTCCTGAAAAGATTCAGCCTGCTATTGATCGTTATCAGAATGAATGCCGCCGTTTGTTTGAAGTACTGGACACTCACTTAAGCGATAACCAGTGGTTAGCGGATGATTATTCTATTGCTGATATTGCTCACTGGTGCTGGGCACGTACCTACAAATGGTCTGGTGTATCTGTTGATGGGTTAGATCATCTTCAGCGTTGGCTCAAGATTATGGCCAAACAACCAGGTATGGCCAAAGGTATTGAAGTGCCTGTTAAACTTAGTAATTTACTGCATAATGAAAAAGAGCAGGAAAAGTTCAAGGCTAACGCGCGCGCAATGCTGCAAAAGTAAACGCCAACACAGCATGGTGTTAAAACCCTATTAATACAGAAAGCATAGACAGCTTCGATGATCATACTGCACGGCGTATCCGCCTCACCATATGTTAGAAAAGTCATTGCCGTATTGGCGATGAAACAACTATCGTTCGAACACAAACAACAAATGCCGTTCGCGAGGGATGCCGAGTTCAATAAAATCAGCCCGCTAGGCAAGGTCCCTGCTCTGCAAGATGGCGACATTACCCTATGCGATTCCACGGTGATCTGCGAATACCTAGAAGACATCTATCCTGAGATCAATGTATACCCAATCAACCATGCCAACAAAGCCAAAGCGCGCTGGGTAGAAGAGCTCGCGGGCAGCCGTGTAACTGAGCTGGCAGCCGGTATATTTTTCCAACGCTTTATGCGCCCCATGGCGTTTAAAAAAGACCCAGACGAGGCGCTGATCGCAAAAATAATCGACAAAGATCTACCGCCCATTCTCGATTACTTAGAGACGCTAGTACCTGCGACCGACTTTATATTTGGTGAATTGCAATTGGCTGACGTCAGTTTGGTGAGCCCGTTCATAAACGCGAGTTATGCCAATTACACAGTCGATGCGCAGCGTTGGCCTAAACTGTCCGCCTTTATCGATCGGGTAAGAGCACATCCAATTATGCAGCCCATTCTAAAAGCCGAAGCCAAGATTATGGGGTAATCTCCCCATGAAGATGACCGTACCAGCTTGGTACGAAATTCGGTAAGAGCTTGGTTAGCACCCTCGTTAGTCCTGCAGAATTTGCGGCGATATTATCTCGCCAAACTAGCCTCATAATCGGCAGGCCCCCCGTTCAAATCGGGGAAGGCTCACCATTTTTCCTTTGTTTTCGGTCAATAGCCGTAGTGGCGACAATGTTTTTCATACCACCTTATTATTTTGCTATGACCAAACAGCCTCTGCAAAGGCACCTTTGTTAAGACCTTCAAAGGCTTTCACCAACACAGCCTCTTTACACTCTGTTGATATAAGCTCGGCCAGACAAATAGCGATATTTTCAACGGTGCTTTCCTTCGGCATAGTAAATAAATAACTGCTAGGTAAGCTGATTGAAAAATTGCCTTGTTGTGCCGTATAAGCCAATTGGGTGTGGGCGATACCATCGACCTGATACTCATCGACGATATGGCTTTCAGTGGCAATATAGCAGTCCTTCAATGTATTGGCCCACTGCGCTTCAAGCTTTGCACTTCGTGTTTCATTCAATAAAATTTCAATGCGGGAACGATGACCATGGGCGATACGCTGGCATTGGCCCAAATGTTTTTGCAAGCCATGAGTATAGTGATAATAAGCGCCATTTATCACTTCAGGGCGAAGTTTAATGGCTACTTTTAAGACATTTTTCGGCAACAGGGCTTTTATTTTCAGCTGCAAATCGTCAGCAATATATTTTGTATTGATCGTTTCTGCATCGACTAATACTACTGCGTCCGAAGGTGATTGATGAGAAATAACACCGCCGTTATTCAGTGGAAATTCAATCGTCAGCTCGCCTTTATCAAGGCTTGAAGTACAGCCTGATCCAACCATAGGCACTAACAAACAGTGATCAATTTCCTCATCGATATAGTATTTGATTTGTTTTTTTACATGACCAAAATCAAACACCATACCCTGATCATTTAATTCGCCAGATAATTCGATATCAACGATCCATGACTCACCAACAATTCCTCGTTCACTGTCGAGGTATGAAAAGTCAATAACTGTTAGATTGTCTACAAATAAGCGTGCCATACAGTGTTTAAATCCAGTGTTTAAATCTTATGCTTAAATCATTCTCACTCAGGCATGGCTGAGGAATGATGCTCGATGATTATCCAGCGCCGACCATTCCACGAATACACAAAGGTAAAGCGCGCTTGTACAACGGCACCATCTTTAAAGGTAAATGTATAAACCCCGGAGTTAATCGCAATATCACCCAATATACGCACATTGGATTCATCAATTTTACCTTGCGGTCCTTTTGCTAAAAAATGGACAAAGTAGTCTTCGATTTCTGCATGGTTATGACGAACTTGATTAGATACCGTCGGCAACAAAATAGCGTCAGTATCGTAAAGTGATACCACATTTTTTGGATCGCCGGTTTGCAACGCGTTATTCCACGCTTCAAATAATGCTTGAATGTCACTCTGTGCCATAATTAGTGCCTTTGCTATCTAGTCTATTTAGACCTATTAGTTTCTTTAAAGGAAACCTTGCGCTTACTTAAACCAAGTAAGTACATGTTGCCAATGTCACTGATTGATAGGGTGCGATGTTAAGCGTAATCAGGTGCAAGATCACCTGTGGCTTATTGTAATACAGCGGAGCCATTCCTCATAGTTAGAAGAGATGGTTGCTCTTTGCTGTTAAAAAAGCCGTTTAGTCGTTGATGCTGACTGCTTTTAAGGCTTCGACTGAGGCCCTCAGGGCTTGTTGCTGATCGACAATATCCGGCGGCCTACAGGCATCATGCAGATAGGCTAATGCACTATTAATATCATCGAAATTGATCTGCTCGCCATCGCGTGAGCGCAAATTAACCTGACCCGACTCAGCTTCATTGGCTCCAATCACCATCATATAGGGCACTTTCTTGAGTGTTTGCTGGCGAATCTTATAGCCTATTTTTTCCTTGGATGTATCCAACTCGCTACGCAAACCGGCAATATCCAAAACCTGATTAATTTTTTTAGCATAGTCTTCAAACTTTTCGGAAATGGTCAACACAGTAACTTGTACTGGCGCCAGCCAAACAGGGAATTTGCCTTCATAATGCTCAATCAGTATACCGGTAAAGCGCTCTAACGAACCGAATAAGGCCCGGTGTAGCATCACCGGAGCTCGTCTCTCACCATCGCGATCAACATAGTCGAGATTAAAGCGTGTGGGCAAATTCATATCGACTTGTAAGGTGCCACACTGCCAGTCACGGCCAATTGCATCGCGCAGTACAAACTCTAATTTTGGGCCATAAAAGGCACCTTCGCCTGGGTTTAAGTGATAATCCAAATTGAGATTTTTTAAGGCATCAAGCAGCGATGATTCCAGAATATCCCATGTTTGATCATCACCCATACGATTTTCAGGCCGAGTGGAAAGTTTAATACTGATATCTTCAAAACCAAGTTGTTGATAGATATCCAGCACCAGACGAATGATTTTACTGCACTCGTCCAGCATTTGGTCTTCAGTGCAGTAAATATGCGCATCATCCTGAGTAAAATGTCTGACACGGAGCAAACCATGCAATGAGCCGGATGGTTCGTAACGATGCACCTTGCCAAATTCCGCCATTCGGATCGGTAGATCACGATAGCTTTTTAAACCATGGTCATACATTAAAACACTACCCGGGCAGCTCATAGGTTTTAAAGCCAGGGTTTTTTCATCAGCAGTTGCTGTGGTGTACATATAATCTTGATAATTTTGCCAATGACCAGAGGTTTCCCATAGGCTGCGATCCATAATATCTGGCGTGTTAACTTCAATATAGCCTGATTCGTGTTGACGACGGCGCATATAGTCAATCAGCGTTTGAAATAATGTCCAGCCGTTAGGATGCCAAAACACCGCACCCATCGCCTCTTGATGAAAGTGAAAAAGATCCAGCTGCTTACCCAGCCGCCGATGATCGCGTTTTTCCGCCTCTTCCATCATGGCCAAATACGCACGCAGGTCTTTTTTATTCGCCCAAGCCGTGCCATAAATACGTTGCAACTGTTCGTTTTTCGAATCACCGCGCCAATAGGCACCGGAAATTTTAGTTAACTTCATATAGGCCAGAAAGCGAGTATTGGGGACATGTGGCCCTCGACACATATCAATATATTCCTGGTGATAATATAAGCCCATGCTCTGTTCATCAGGCATATCATCAATCAGCTGTAGCTTGTAATCTTCGTCTCTATCTTTAAACGCTGCGATAACTTGTGCTCGCGGTGTTACTTGCTTGATAACATCATAGTTGGTGGCAATAAGCTGTTTCATGCGCTTTTCAATCGCCGCTAAATCATCGGCCGAAAATGGACGCTCATAGGCGATATCGTAATAGAAGCCGTTTTCAATAACCGGACCAATAACCATTTTGGCGGTCGGATAAAGTTGCTTGACGGCATGCCCTAATAAATGGGCACAAGAATGCCGGATAATATCAACGCCCTGCTCATCTTTAGCTGTAATAATTCTGATGTTGGCATCTTCATTGATAGGGTCACAGGCATCCACAAGCTTGCCGTTCACTTCACCTGCAATGGTGCTTTTTGCTAAGCCGGGGCCAATTGCTTGTGCCACATCCATCACTGTAGTACCTAACGGTAACTGCTTAGTCGAACCATCTGGCAAGGTAATAACTATTTGCTTATTGTCACTCATCATTTCTATTATCTTCTTTGCATCTATTTAGGCTTGTTACGGTTAAATTTTTTGATCGCTATTTTTTCTATCAATAACCACGGCATTATGTGCATGCAAGCTTTCTTGATGCTCTACCTTAAACCAATAGTCTTTAACATTGGCCATCTGTTGCAAATGCTGTTTAATCCGTCTGGCAGCATCTTCACAAAACATGAGGTTGTTGGCATTTAACCGCGCAAACTCTTGTTCATCACTACGTTTTACCGCAGTTTGTACCGGCGTTCCAATCACGGCTTCCAGCTGCAAGATCAGTGAAGACAACTCCGGCCAAGCGGCATCACCGGTCGAAAGGTGAATATAAGCATAGGAGCGCTGGCTATGAGGTGTGGCGACTGACCCCTGTTGGGATTGCACCCAAGTTAGCAAGTCAGCCTTATCAATCGTTGAATCAGCAAAGGTCGTATTTATTGCATTGGCATACAGCTGCCTTGTCAATGAGGCCGAACAGGGACAAGTGCTGGAATAAGGAATGGTGATTTCAAATGCATAATTGTATTCCCGTGCATTTTTCTCAGCACGCATAACCACAGGATAAGATTGATAACCGCTTTCACCACTCAATAGCGCCGATTTCTTTAATAGTAAATCAAAGCTCAGCTCTATTTTAGCTTGGCCACTAATGCCACTCTGGGAATCTACCATCTGATCGAGTAAGTCATTGATATTGTTTTGTTCCAATGTCAGATCGTCAAGCTTGTTAATCACTAGATGTAAGCGAGACATATGGATACCTTTGGTTTCAGGCGAATCCAAGCTGACAAAGACGTTGGCTTTAGCTGACATCTGCATCAATTTACCACTGGCCTGTTCCATTGAAATGGGAACGGCAATTGCTTCCATACCCACCCACTGCAATGAAGCCGGCGCTTCAGTATAAATGTCGGATGTTATATCCGGCAAAGCTTGTACTAACAAGGTTTAACTCCTCAACTAACGGTTAAAGGCAAGGCGTTGCGAAGGCAAGGCTTGCTCAATAATTTTCTGACCATCAAACACTTGCTGACCATTGATCCAGGTGCTGCTAATGCTTGATGAAAATTGATGATTCACAAAAGGGGTCCAGCCGCAATGGTAGAAAACAGACTCATCTGTCACGGTTGTCGGCTGCTCGGTATCGACTAAAACCAAATCAGCGAAATAGCCTTCTTGAATATATCCGCGTTCCGCTACGGCATAACGTTTAGCTGGGTTATGTGCGGTTTTTTCAACCACTTGCTCAAGGCTGAGACGCTGATGTTTGACATGATCCAGCAAACTCAATAAAGCATGCTGTACTAGCGGCAAGCCGGCTGGCGCTTGATTATAGTCTTGTTGTTTTTCTTGCAAGGTATGTGGCGCATGATCCGTCGCGATAATATCAATTTGATTGTTATGCACTGCTTGCAGTATTGCATCTCGATCAGTCGCTAATTTTATCGATGGATTACATTTAATCAGATTACCTAAGCGAGGGTAATCCTGATCACTGAACCACAAATGATGGACACAGGCTTCCGCCGTAATATGTTTGGCTTCAATCGGGCCAGCCTCAAATAAACTTAATTCTCTTTCCGTGGTGATATGTAGAACATGTAGCTGACTCTGGTATTGTTTAGCCAAACCAACGGCGTATGAAGATGAAGCATAGCAGGCTTCAGTATCACGAATGACTGGGTGGTCAAGTATTGTTGGTGTTTTACCTTCAGCTCTAAACTTCGCCAAATTGCTGGCAATAACAGGCCCGCTTTCACAGTGGGTGACTATCAATGTCGGGCTTTCGCGGAATATTCCTTCTAGTGCAGTTGGATTTTCTACCAATAAATTACCGGTAGACGCGCCCATAAACACTTTTACACCACAGTGTTTGCTGGGATCTAACAACTTGATTTGTTCAAGGTTATGCTCTGTCGCTCCAAGATAAAACGCATAATTGGCCATGGAATGCTGCTCGGCGATGGCATACTTTTTCTCTAAGGCTTCAATCGTTGTGGTTGCCGGATCGACATTGGGCATTTCCATATAGCTTGTAATACCGCCGGCAACAGCTGCACGAGATTCACTGGCAATAGTGCCTTTATGGGTTAACCCCGGCTCACGAAAGTGAACCTGATCATCGATCATACCAGGCAGCAAATAACGTCCGTCAGCCTCGACAATATGCTCTTGTGCATTAGCCGTTAATTCTGTATCGATATGACTAATGCGCTGATCTTGAATCCGCAGGTCTGCTGCTAGGATTTTTCCCTGATTAACAATGCGGGCGTTTTTAATTAATGTCGATGTCATATTGTTTAACCCTCACTAGCAATAAGTAGCTGCAACTTTTCAAGCGCAACTTTTAGCTCAAAGCCATTCTGTTTAGCGCTACCGATATTAAGCTTTAGTAATGCGCGTTTGGCTCTTAACCGAAAGCTGTCAACGGCTGCATGATCAAGTGGATAGTAGGTAGTGCTTATGCTGGTTCCCATACAGGAAATGGATCTCGCAATGTCGCCCAATAGGCTTTCCCTCGCAAGATTTCTTCTTCACTTAATAGACACTCATTAAGCGCTTGGGTCATGCCGCTTTGATCCAGACCTTGACCGATAAAAACCAGCTCCTGACGCATATCACCAAAAGGTTCTATCCATTGCTTTTCAATAGATTCGAGAGATTCTGCATCGGTAGGCCAGTTTTCTTTAGGAACGGCTTTCCAAAACATGCCCGCAAAACCATAGCGAGCAATGCCCCCAGCCTGACTCCATTGGCCAGCAAACTCAGGGCGTGACGCCAGCCAAAAATAACCCTTGGAACGAATCAGCTTACCGTATTGGTCGGTACTGTGTAGAAACTGATAAAATTTTTGCGGATGAAACGGCCTGCGCGCTTCATAGCTGAAACTGCCAATGCCATATTCCTCCGTTTCGGGAACATGCTCGCCACGCATTTCTTTGAGCCAACCGGGTGCCTGCTGTGCACGCTCAAAGTCAAATAGCCCGGTGCTAAGCACCTCGTCAATATTCACCTGGCCTTGAGCAATCGGTACAATCTTGGCATGGGTATTTAGCGTTTTAAGAATAGCCGTTAAACGCTCTATATCGGACGAGCTCGCCAAATCCGTTTTGCTGATAAGAATCACGTCAGCAAACTCGACTTGATCAACCAATAGATCGGCGACACTGCGCTCGTCTTCTTCACCTAGTGATTCGTCGGTATCCTGCAGGCACTTTGCCTCATCATAATCCTTGAGAAAATTGACTGCATCAACCACCGTCACCATTGTATCCAAATCGGCAACATCAGACAGTGAAATGCCACTTTCATCGGCGAAGGTGAAGGTTTCTGCTACAGGTAGCGGCTCTGAAATCCCCGTCGATTCAATAACCAAGTAATCAAAGCGGCCTTCCTCTGCAAGCTTAGTCACTTCCTCCAACAGATCCTCGCGCAGCGTGCAGCAAATACAGCCGTTACTCATTTCAACCAGCTTTTCTTCACTACGGCTTAGGGACACTTCACTTTGTACGATCGCCGAATCAATATTGATTTCACTCATATCATTGACGATTACAGCGACTCTTTTGCCCTCTCGATTATTCAAAATATGGCTGAGCACGGTGGTTTTTCCTGCACCCAAAAAGCCTGAAAGCACGGTGACTGGAAGTTTTTGGCTGTGTTGCATGGCCTGAATCTCTTTTATCGATTAAGCAAAAGTAAAGTGTGGCTGAAAAAGCATAAAATGATATGATATAACATTACTTCGGGCAAGTAATAAAAGGCTTATTTGCTGTGCATGTTAGGCAGAAAAAGCCGTTCATAAACAAGATGATATGAGCGATTAGTCGATAAGGGTTTTTAGCAATGGGTTGCTGGAGTTACATCCCTCAAAAACGTCTTGATCCGATTCATCTGGGCACTGATGAGCGCCCTCTACGATTTGGCAAACCACTAGGATAAATAAATGATTCTTTCAGGCAATGAAATCGCCGCCAGAGCTGGCAACGACATTATTATTGAGCCCTATGATAAACATCGGCTTAACCCCAATAGCTACAACCTATCGTTACATGATGAGCTTTTGGTCTACGATGAACCGCCGCTCGATATGAAAAAAGACAATCGCTGTCAGCAACTCATCATACCGCCAGAGGGCTTGTTGCTGGAGCCTAATCGTTTATATCTGGGGCGTACCCGTGAATACACCGAAACCCATAATCTAGTACCGATGCTTGAAGGCCGCTCTTCTGTTGGCAGGCTTGGTCTATTTGTGCATGTGACTGCAGGCTTTGGAGACGTCGGCTTTAAAGGGTACTGGACGCTGGAAATTTTCTGTGTGCAACCGATTAGAATCTATTCAGACGTAGAAATATGTCAGGTTTATTACCACACTATTGAAGGTAACTATCAAGAATATTCCAGCGGCAAATATCAAAATAATAAAGGCATTCAACCCAGCTTATTATTTAAAGATTTCGAAAAGGATGTTTAATTAATTTTTTTATTGGGTCTATCAACTTCACCTATTCGGCAACGGTAATAACACTAAAGCCGATAATTACTCTATTGCTTAAAAGTAATAGAGTCTCCGGATACAGAATATTGCAAGTACTCATGACCGTGAGTTTCTCTGGGGTCAAACATTTTGTTATAAATCCGTAAACTATAAAGCTTACCTTCAAATGCCTGCTCTTGATTGAACTTACCACCTACCATATCTTGATCGTTGCCAAAATATGCCCCTTTCGGATCTACGGTTAGCTCTGTTATATCGGTTGTAAATTGATACACACTTTCTCCTTCAGGTTGCTCTATCTGATTAATCACCACTTTCTGATCCCGCAAATGAGTATGTCCATGAGAAATACTGTCGTTATCATTGCGGTACACTTTTATTGTCTGCGGATTATTCGACAGGTTTACCGCTACCGTTAATGTTAGTTTGCGTTTTTGCCCAATCCAGTTTTGATTAAGAAAAATTTGATGCTCTTTGTTTTCTTTATCTTCTAATACGACAGAGAGATCCCAACGGCCAGAAAAGCCGCCCTTGCTATATAAGTATTCTTTATTTCGATCTTTTAGATAAATGGATAGCATATTATCCCTTACCTGCTTAGTACCACTTTTTGTTGCTAAGCTAAGAAGGTATGCATGCTGTATTTTTTTATAATCCCTTTTGAAATTTAGCTCGAAGTCTATCTGAATAGTAAATTGCTCAAGACCATTTAATTGTTGATGATCAAGCTGCAGATAATGCGAATTTATAGCCGACCCATTAAAAGAGACAAAATCTCTGCCATACGCATCTTTCTCCGATGAAATGGTATTAAAATCAACTGCAATCTTCGGCACTACATTTAACGCCACATCATCAGCAACCTTTAAATGATTAATAGAGTCGTCTTTGAATGCACTAGGATATAAGAGTATGTCGGAATCTGCATGGGTTAGACGGTCGGCATTGAGAGCATCAAAGTTAATAATATGAGGAATAGAACCCTTTAGATAACCCAAGCCACCCAAGTTGTTAATTTGATAGCCATCCTCTTCCCAATACACCACATAACCAACATCGCTGTCTTGGTTATCATCAGCGCCAGCATAAGCACGACCAATAATTACATCATCGCAGCTATCACGATTAATAGCTGGCGCATTGGTCACGCCGTAGTCACTCCTGCCTTTTTTATTATCTCCCGCAAACATAAAACCGGCATAATCTGCAGTATGAAAACTACTGAGATATATCACTTCAGGATTATTCTCTTGCCCATACACCACATAACTGGCACCAGTAACACTTCCGCCATTAATAACGCCTGATGCTTCTACAATAACATCATCAAAACCATCACAATTTATATCACCCGCGCCCATCACGCTGGAGCCGCTCTTATCTCCAGCGGCAGCGCCTTTAATAATAAATCCTAAGTCGCTCGAAATATTTTCTTCGCTGAGCCTTATAATTCCTTTCTTTTTTTCCTGTCGGCCATACAGGACATAACTAGACCCACTCTCGCTGTCAGCATTCGCAACGCCAATAATTATATCATCGAGATTATCGTTATTGACCTTGCCAGCGCCACTTACAGCGCTTATGCGATAGTCTTCATTATAAAATTGAATTTTAAAACCTTGTACTTCTGTGAAGTTATTTAGATTTATTAATTTTTTTTTTTAAAATAACTTCCTTCGTTGCCATATACTACAAATGCCACTTTACCATCAGTTAACATCACCTCATCGAAGCCATCGCCATTGATATCACCAACACGATTTGAGCTATAACCGCTTAGGCCACCTATCGCTGCCTTATTGGTCATAGAACCAATGTCTCTATTTTTATTTATATGCTCTTCAGTATTTGAGTTTTCGTCATCTAGAAACATATCACCTGCGCTATTAACGCTCAAATCGCTCGCAACACCACCCATCTTCTTTTGTTTGCCGGATATTTTATATTGCGCCGTTTGATGAACCCTGGCCAAATTACCAATAGCTAACTGATGCCTGTTATTCCTATCAGCACCTAGCAGATATTGATGGGCGAAAAGCGGCCAAAAGTTCGGATTACGCGAGGGGAATTGCGCGAAACGATGTTTACCCTCACCACCAAAAGAAAAAATCAGTGATTGTCTCTGAGGTTTAAAAAAATTGATATCGAGTTGTTGACGCTCAATGACATTAAATAGATTGTTGCCGGAAAATATCGATGGCAGGTTAGCACTTCCTGCACATGCTATCTGAATACTGACTACGAAAACTAAAACAGCCTTAATGCACTTTTTCATTATCAATTACTCCCAGTCACTGCCATGTCAATGAGGTAATATTACATAGTGAATTTTTTTGGCTTATTTCCCTACTATTGAAAAGACTGACCGAATAGATACCGTTTATTAATTAAATGTTTTCATAATATTACCATAGATGTAAAAAGCCTGATGATCAAATCAGATTTTATAACTTAGAACATTAAGAAAATGACTTTATATGATTAAACAGTCCGTTGGTTGAGCTGTCATGACGATCACTTGAGCTGTTTGACTGCATATCCTCAAGCAGATGGCTAGCCAGCAGCTTGCCTAGCTGCACGCCCCACTGATCAAAAGAATAAATTTGCCAGATAATTCCCTGCACAAATATTTTATGCTCATAGAGAGCAATCAACGCCCCCAGATGATAGGCATCCAGTGTTTCAAGGATAAGTGTATTGCTCGGGGAATTACCGGAATGAACTTTATGCGGCGCCAACTGCGCTATTTGTTAGGCAGCAAACCGTTTATTCGATAAATCACTTTTAACTTCATCTTCGCTAACTACATCTATCGCATTTAGACATATTAATTTGTTTGAAGAAAATTTGAGCTTACTAAAATCAAGTAAGTGCATTTTGCCGATATCGCTATTCATACAATGTTGTGCTAATTAGAGATCCTTTTGTAATACGATTAACAACCTTATTATAGAGATTATTTTTAATGAGCAGCTGCCATTTTCAAGCTAACTTTATCAAGAATGACTCCCCGTCCAAACGCTCTGCCCAAATTGTATTTTAAGCGTATAGATATTCTTACCCTACCTTCTACAACGTCAGAACAGAGACAAAGACTACAATCCACATGGTAATTAATGTGAAAATGCTCAAGAAAAAGATGCGATACCTATTGCGCAATCTATTACTACCCAAATGCACATAACTGTGAATAAAGCGTGTGATTACATAAAGCCAAGCACAGACCATTAGTGTCAGTGAATTTATATCCGCAACATAAACCAGAACACAGCTGATATAAAAAAGCGGGGGAAATTCAAGTAAGTTGGCCAGATGGCGGGTGTACACACGGCATGATTGAGGTTCTTCTCCCCCATTGTAGAGACGATAGTATTCATGTGAAATTGCTCCGGACTTGACTGCAGCCACTCTCATAATAAAGGCTCGAAATGCCACATAAGCCGTTAGCGCAAACATTGGGAATATTGGATACAGAATCAAGGTTTTTTGCATGATATCCCTCTCAAGTTAATGGGCATCGTTTAACCATTAAGTCATTTCACAATATTGTCAAGGATACAGCCAACCTGTTGATAAAACCAAGGCTTATAATCGGATCTATTGGGAAAACGACTTTATATAATCAAGCAAGCCGCTAGTTGAGCTGTCATGGTTATCACTTTGGCTATTGGATTGCATATCAACGAGCAGATGGCTAGCCAGCAGCTTGCCTAGCTGCACGCCCCACTGATCAAAAGAATAAATTTGCCAGATAATTCCCTGCACAAATATTTTATGCTCATAGAGAGCAATCAACGCCCCCAGATGATAGGCATCCAGTGTTTCAAGGATAAGTGTATTGCTCGGGGAATTACCGGAATGAACTTTATGCGGCGCCAGCTGCGCTATTTGTTCGGCAGTAAACCCTTTACTCGACAAATCATTTTTAACTTCCTCTTCGCTAACGCCATTCATCAAAGCTTGTGATTGTGCAAAACAATTAGCGAGTAAATTTTTATGATGAAGCTCGGATTCACCACAGCTAATAGCAGAAGCAATAAAATCTGTTGCCACTTTATGGGTGCCTTGATGCAGCAACTGATAAAAAGCATGCTGGCCGTTAATCCCGGTCTGACCCCAAACAATCGGACAGGTTTTATAATTCACTGTTTCGCCGTTCCAATTTACCGACTTGCCATTGCTTTCCATTTCGGCCTGCTGCAAATAGGACGGTAGACGATGCAAATTTTGATCATAAGGCAACACAGCCAAGGTGTTTATCTGTAAAAATGTCGTATTCCAAACACCAATCAAAGCCATCATCATTGGCATATTCTGTTCAATATCAGCACTAAGAAAATGGTCATCCATGGCGCTGGCTCCAGCCAGCAAGGATTCAAAAACCGTAAAACCTCTAGCGATTGCAATCGGCAAACCGATTGCTGACCACAATGAAAATCGGCCACCTACCCAATCATGGATTTTAAAGCAGTATGAAAACGCTATGCCAAATGCCTGCGCTTTTTCTATCTCTTCAGTAACAGCAACGAAGTGCTGCGCAACAGCTGATTCAGGCGCCTGACTAAGCAACCAGCGCTTACCCGCCTCGGCATTAAGCAGGGTTTCGGTAGTAGTAAAGGTTTTTGAAGAAACAATAAATAACGTTGTTTCTATATCAAGACAAGCAAACAACTGTTCTAGCGGCACAGCGTCAACACTGGAAATAAAATGCAGGTTTAAGCGATCTTCTGGCCGCCGAAGCAATGCATCGATAACCGTTTGCGGTCCCAAATTAGAACCACCCACACCCAAGCATACAATATCGGTTATTGCCCGACCGGTGTAGCCCTGCACTTTTCCTGAACGTAGCTGCTCAGAAAAAGATTGAATATGATCCAGTTCCTGCTCTACCTGCTGATTGATGGCTTTATCAGGACAATGCTTGCCGCGCAGGGCCGTATGCAATACCGCTCGGTCTTCTGTGCGGTTTATCTTGTCGCCGTTAAACATGGCATCCCGCCATGTCTCGACCTGACACTCTTGCGCCAGCTGAACCAGCGCTGCTTTTATCGCATCGCTGATGCGATTTTTGGAATAATCAAATAACAGGCCACACTGGGCGATATGATAGTTTGAAAAACGCGCAGCATCGTCGGCGAAGAAGGTTTTGATTTGCTTATTATTGACCGAGGCAGCCATCGCTTCTAATTGCTGCCAACTGTTAAGATTGTTACGACTCATGCAAACCCCAATCAAACAAACTGAAATAGCTGATTCCTTTCAGCCAGAGCTAATATTGACACCCTAAAAAACGAATAGGTTAACGTATCTTCCATGACTAATATAGTTGGATAGTAACAATTCAATAGTGAAAAAGTAAGGCTGAGAGAGTTAGCGATAACAGTCCTCCATACTATCGCCGATGCTCAATCATCGATAATTGGGTTGATGGCCGCATACCTCGCTCCACTGGAAAAAAGCGATAGCTTTAACGACTTTTAACATTGCCACATTGGCCCCCGCTAGTTACTATCGGTATCGAACACTCTACCAAGGAAATCCAATGTCCAGCCATGCCACCCTTGTCGATATGATCGGCAATACTCCCTTAATTTACCTGCGTGAAATGTCTGAGGCGACTGGCTGCGAAATATATGGCAAAGCGGAGTTTCTTAACCCTGGTGGTTCGATTAAAGATCGTACCGCACTGGGTATTATTCGTGATGCTGAAGCCAAAGGTGAATTGCAGCCTGGTGGCACTATCGTAGAGGGTACCGCGGGCAATACCGGTATTGGTTTAACCCTGATCGCCAATGCACTGGGCTATAAAAGTGTTGTGGTTATGCCGCAAACACAAAGCAAAGAGAAAATAGAGCTGCTGGATTTATATGGCGCCGACTTACGCTTGGTCCAAGCTACTAACTATGACAACCCCAATCACTATGTGCATCAAGCCAATCGACTGGCGGAAAAACTGAATAACGAACTTGATAATGGTGCAATCTGGGCAAGGCAGTTTGATAACCTCGCCAATATGGAGATCCATAATCGCACCACCGGTGAAGAAATCTGGCAGCAAACCGATGGTAAAGTCGACGGATTTATTTGTTCCGTGGGCACAGGGGGGACTTTAGCCGGCGTTAGTACTGCCCTGAAAGCACATAATGCCGATATCAAAATTGGCGTTGCCGATCCAATGGGCTCTGCCCTCTACACTTACTATAAAAATGGTGAGCTGAAAACCGAAGGGCGCTCAATTGCCGAAGGGATCGGCATCAGCATCCTTACTGACAATATCCGTGAAGCCATTATTGATATGGCTTATCAAATTAGCGATGAAGAAGCGCTACCGTATATCTATAACCTGTTAAAGCATGAGGGACTTTGTCTCGGTGGTTCATCCGCAATCAATATTGCAGGCGCAGTTCATCTGGCCAAAGAAATGGGCCCAGGACATACCATTGTGACGATACTTTGTGATTATGGTCACCGCTACCAGAGCAAGCTATTTAACCCCGCTTTTCTAAAACGGATGAAGCTGCCTATTCCAGACTGGATTAGTTAAGCCTTATGGCTAACGATCTAGTTCAGCAGCGGACCAATCGGAATATATAGGGTATTACTTTAATAATGCACCCAGCTTAAACTAGCGCCATATTCGCCTCAAACGCACCTGACAGTTTAATCCTGTCGCGCTGAATACGCATAATCGAACGCTCCAGCAGACGCTGCTGAACCAGCGGCAAATCGATAAACTCGGCGCCAATTAGCCAATGGTTTTTAGCTGCCGCATCGGCGTTAACATTACGCACCGCTGCATCACAATTAATATGGGCACCGGCAAAGTCAAACACCAATTCATCAAGCCTATCGCTGTACTGAAAATTTTCTTTGGCATCATTCTCAATGAATACATCAACAGCGATTCCGCTACTCGACAGATTGCGTAAACGACCCTGATAGACATGCCCACCTGGGGAAACAAAGCGAGTACCAATCGCCATCGCCTCAGTCATCGGCAAACGGTAGGCGTTGCGACGCTGACCCGTTTCAATATCCTGCGGCATAGCCAATACAACGATGGGGACATCGTCATGGTTATGCTGCTGGAGGATTGTCGTCTCAAATTTGATATTTCTGCCGCCCTGTTGCCGCACCGTTATACGGACCTTTTGGCCGGGCAATCCGACAAAACCTGCGGGAAATAGCTCATCCATTAGAATGGTGCGCTCGTTGGGGTCCGATGCCAAAATCATGCTTTGATAAGCAACCTCACCCCCTTCAACCATAATCTCTACAAGATCATGATTTCTCTGCGCCTGATATAAATGCAAATACATATAATTTAAAGCACTATCGGCTTTATCGGCTTTCGTCGAGGGCTTACCGCGTAAGCGATCAATAAGTGCTGTGATCATGGCTTGATTACCAACAGAGTTCTCTACCAGTC
Organism: uncultured Oceanicoccus sp.; assembly: GCF_963968385.1. NCBI lineage: Bacteria > Pseudomonadati > Pseudomonadota > Gammaproteobacteria > Cellvibrionales > Spongiibacteraceae > Oceanicoccus > uncultured Oceanicoccus sp. Next base: position 19,043 of record NZ_CAXAHB010000006.1, on the reverse strand, counting down.
TTGGATGATGCTACAAAAATCAACTATTTTTCTATAAGCGAGTTTGAATAAACAGGTTTTAATAAATACCTGAACTTCTTGCTAGCATCAGACTAAAAATACTCAAGCCGGTCACCATTACAATCAGGATTAACAATAAACGCAAAGGACGAAATGGTTTTCGCTCTACCGAGTTAACACCTTTACTCAGAAACTCATCCACTTTGGCTTGATCTTCAGGATATAACTTATTTTCTTTTGTCATAACAAATAACCTACTGGATTACACACAAGCGTTGCGAGCTATTAGCAAGCTGATTATCCCTTAATTACGATAAACCTGCCAATAGTGAAGTATCTTTCAGCAACCAAAAGATTGAGCTAGTCGGGATAAAGTTGCTATTAGCTATTTAAAGCCGAATTCAGACTTAAATAGGCGCTGACAGCCTCTGCGGTGGGGCTTTCCAACGCGGGCACCACCCCCAAACAGGGTGCCCTAATCAGCGATTTTAGGGTAGCAATATTCTCTTCGTAGCAAGGCATATCGGCCTCAAGGCAGTTGGCTACCCAACCCCCCAAAGGCAAACCATCATTGGCAATAGCCTCAGCGGTTAATAAGGCATGATTGATACAACCCAATTTTATTCTGACAACTAAAATGACCGGCAGATTTAATTCCTTGGCCAAGCCAGCCATGGTTTCCACCGAATTGAGCGGTACTCGCCAACCGCCGGCGCCTTCAATCAGCGTAACATCAGCCCGCTGCATCAGCACACCGCGACAATAACCCGCCAATTGAGCAACCATTAAACGCTTACCGGCTTGCTGAGCGGCAATATGTGGCGCCACCGCAGGCTTTAGCGCCACAGGGTTAACCTGCTCATAGCCCAATTCTAGCGACATCGCTTGTTGCAATAACAAGGCATCTTCATTGCGCAGACCTTCAGGCGTTTCACTGCAACCCGCTGCGACTGGTTTGATCGCTGCCGTTGATAAACCCTGCTGGTTGGCGGCGGCAAGCAAGCCTCTGGCTATTAAGGTTTTACCCACGTCGGTATCAGTGCCTGCAATAAAAAATGTGCGCGCCATGATTTACCCTAGCCCCTGCTGTTTAACACCATGACCAACAGCCGGTTTTTGTACGTGGCCGTACCATGTTTGATAGGTTGCCGTTAACTCGCCCTGCTGATTGCGCTGCTCATCATAGGCGGCGATTAATTGACGAATGCGTTGCTTGCCGGTTAAGCCGGTTTGGCGACCGCTATTAACATTATGGGCACCCAGTGCTTTTAATTCCCGAGTCAGTTGTTTTAAAGTGCCGTACTCTAACAAGATATTTTCTTCGCTGGTTTGATAAGTGGAACAAAAGCCGGCGCCCGCAATAGCCTCGTCAATAATGCCGCGCTCAACAAAGCGGTTTACATGTATATGGTTATCCACCTTGCGCCAAGCTTGACGTAATTCATGCAGTGTATTGGGCCCTAGCGTTGAAAAAACAAAATGGCCGGCGGGCTTTAAGACTCGAAATACCTCGCTAAATAATGCTTTGTTATCCTCACACCACTGAATAGCCAGACTGGAAAAAATAATATCTACAGAATTGTCTGCCAACGGCAAACTTTCAGCATCACCACATAGCCATTGATGATCAGACAGATATTTTGCAGCATAGCAGGCCATACCCTCGGCAAGATCCAATCCGATCACACGACTATGCGGGTAGGCAGCTTGTAATGACTTGGCAAAAAAACCGGTACCGCAACCTAAATCCAAAACGACTTCCGCTGGTTCCGCCGGTAAAAAATCCAGCAATCGATTGCCGATACGGCGTTGCAACTCGGCGACGCTATCATAAGTATTAGCCGCGCGACTAAAAGAGCGAGCGACCTGCTGCTTATCCAATAGACGTTTTTTCGACGTCAGGATTTTATTGTCTTCAAGCCAATTTTCAATCATTTTCCAGCACTCATCCGGCTTATCCAAAAACAAACCATGACAGGCTTCGCTGATAATTTTTACCTGATCACCCAGTTGTTCTTGTAAGGTTGTTGCTGCCGATAGCGGAACCAAATGGTCTTTTTCAGCAAACAAATACAACGCGGGCACCGTTACTGGCTTTCTATGGATGGGATTATTTAATATGGATAAAAAATTCAGCGAATCGCAAAGAATTTTATCAGCGAATAGTTCATTTTTTTTTCGAAGTTGCTTCACTAAGGATTTTTCATCGCTGGACCCATAAGCCGTCAGCCCTGCAAAACGCTTTAATGCCAGCGCAGGATTTTTTTCTACTAAGGAATAAAAATCATCAAACACTTTTTTGTCCATGGCAGCGGGCCATTGATCATCGGCGACAAACTGCACATTGCTTGCCATGGTAATTAATGCTGTTACCCGCTGCGGATAACGGCTGGCTATTGTAGTCGCCAACATACCACCCAGAGAATAGCCGAGATAAATAGCCTGCTCAGGTAGCTCAACTAATAACTGATCGATCAGCAGATCAATTTCAGCATAACTAGCCACTTCACTGGCACCATAACCGGGCAGGTCGATCTGAATAATCTCGCAACGCTGACGCAGGGTCGGCAGCCAATGATCCCAAACAACGCTAGACATTCCCCAGCCATGAAAAAGCACTAGCGTCGGTGCAGTTGAGTGATCGCATAGACAAGGTAGTTTAGTGGTATTTATGACATCACCTCAGCCAGAGCTACTAACAAACGCTCTACTTGTTGCTCGCTATGCGCAGCGCTGAGGGTAATACGTAAACGGGCTGAATTAACCGGCACCGTCGGCGGGCGAATAGCACTGATTAAAAAACCTTTTGCTAATAGTGCATCACTTATCGCCAGCGCTTGCTCACTAGTGCCAATCATCAGCGGCTGAATCGCGGTTATCGATGGCATCAGTGTTAAACCGAGTGTTTCGGCCCGCTCTCTAAAATAAGCGATTAACGACTGTAAATGCTGACGCCGGGCGACGTCTTCACGCATAATTTTTAAACTGGCCAAAGTAGCGGCGGCGACAGCGGGCGGCAAGGCGGTGGTATAAATATAAGGGCGAGCAAATTGAATCAAGGTTTCAGCCAGCTGTTCACTACCGGCGACAAATGCGCCGAAACATCCCAGGCCTTTGCCCAAGGTGGCCATTAATACCGGTAGCTGTTGCTGGTCTAATTGAAAATGCTCTGCGCAACCGGCGCCGCTATTACCCAGCACACCAAAACCATGAGCATCATCAGCCATCAGCCCAGCGTTATATTGTTTTGCCAAAGCGGCCAAATCATCCAGCGGCGCTAAATCACCATCCATACTGAAAACACTATCGACCACAATCAGTTTTTTATTTTCAGTAGATTTTTTTAATCGCGCTTCAAGATTCGCCAGATCATTATGCAAAAAACGCTGAAAACGTGCGCCGGATAATAAACCGGCATCGAGTAGTGAAGCATGATTAAGTTTATCTTCAAACACCGCATCCTGTTTGCCAACCAGAGCGTTAACTACGCCAAGGTTGGCCATATAGCCGGTTGAAAATAATACGGCACGATCACGGCCAACATAGTCAGCCAATTCTTGCTCCAATTGATGATGCAAACTGCTATGGCCACAGACTAAATGCGAAGCACCACTGCCTACACCAAAGTCATTGGCTGCTGAGGTAAAGGCGGCGACAACATCTGGGTGATTGGCCAAACCTAAATAATCATTGCTGCAAAAGTTCAGGCAGGGTTTGCCATCCACAACCACTTCAGCGCCTTGAGCACTTTGCAGTAACCGGCGCTGTCGATATAAATGATTGGACTTACGCTGGTCGAGCGCTGCCGTCAGTTGAAGAGGATCTGACATAGTATGGCCGCAGTTTGCGCTGGCGAATCAGGCCTGCGCAGCGTCGTAGAAAAACTTATCGTGTTCGGCTTGTTGAATCTGTTCGCGAATACGGTCTTCTTCGCCGTCATCACATCGTTCAACTTGACGATCTTCCGGCTGAATACCTAAACGCTCAAATAACTGCAAGTCTTTATTGGCTTCGGGGTTGGCGGTGGTTAGTAGTTTTTCACCGTAGAAGATAGAGTTGGCGCCGGCAAAATAGGCCAATGCATGCATCTCTTCATTCATGGCTTCACGGCCAGCGGACAAACGCACATGCGACTCGGGCATTAAAATACGCGCTACCGCAATGGTGCGAATAAAATCAAAATTATCCAAATCGTTCTCTGTAGCCAACGGGGTGCCCTCAACCCGTACCAACATATTGATCGGCACACTTTCCGGGTGTTGCGGCATATTGGCTAGCTGAATTAATAAACCGGCACGGTCTTTAACTGTTTCACCCATACCCACTATACCGCCACTGCAGACTTTAATACCGGCATCGCGCACATTGGCAATGGTGGTTAAACGATCAGAATAGGTACGGGTGGTAATTACTTCACCATAAAACTCGGGCGAGGTATCTAGGTTGTGGTTGTAATAATCAAGACCGGCCGCCGATAATTCGTCCGCTTGCTCTGCGGTTAACATCCCCAGCGTCATACAACTTTCCAGCCCCATTTCCTTCACGCCTTTAACCATGGCAGTAACATAGGGCATATCTTTGGCTTTGGGAGAACGCCAAGCCGCACCCATACAGAAACGGGTAGCGCCGGTGGCTTTGGCTTCGGCCGCTTCTTTTAGCACTTTCTCAACTGCCATTAATTTTTCTTTTTCCAGACCGGTGTCATAGCGATTGCTCTGCGGACAGTATTTGCAGTCTTCAGGACAGGCGCCGGTTTTGATCGACAGCAGAGTACTGACCTGTACCTCATTGGGATTAAAGAACTGGCGATGCACCGTTTGGGCTTTAAATAACAAATCGTTAAAGGGCAGCTCAAACAGGGACTGTACTTCCTGTGAGGTCCAATCGTGACGAATCAAGCTATTAGCAGCGGTCATAGGGATATCCTGCAAAGATAATGGGTGGCTGGAAACGGGACTGAATATCCCCTAAAGTGGCCATCAATGATAAGGATTATCGCTCCGCTGTCAACCTACAAGGACGAGCATGGTTAACTGCTTTATAAGATATGGTTTACTGAGCATGCGCCTGGCTTTACCGGCGCTCAGCAGCCTAGAGCTTTGCGGCCGCTGTATTCTCTGTGATGATATCGGCCAACCCGGGCTGGATATCTGCCAAGACTGCGAGGCGCCATTACCACGATTGGGGAGCCACTGTCGGCGTTGCGCCTTGCCTCTGCCAAATCTCGATCAAACCCTTTGCGGCCAGTGCCAGTTGCAGCCTCCCCCCTTTCAGCGAGTAGTGGCGATTTACTTATATCAATACCCTATCGCCGAGCTAATTGCTGGCTTTAAGTATAAAAAACAGCTTAGTTATGGCAGAACCCTATCTAAAATAGCTCTCAAGGGGTTTGTAAGTGCATACTCCGGAGACATGCCGGATATTATCACCGCTACTCCCCTGCACTGGCGCCGCAGGCTAAAACGCGGCTTTAACCAAAGCGAACATATTGCTAGCTATCTTGCTAAAGCCTTGGGTATCCGCTCGCTACCCCTACTAAAACGCTGTCAATTCACCCCGCCCCAGCAACAACTGGATGCCCAACAGCGGCGGCATAACCTAAGCAGAGCCTTTGCGGCGACTAGCGCATTAAAGGGGCAATCGGTTGCGGTGGTGGATGATGTGATGACAACCGGAGCGACCGCCACTGAAATCAGCAAGGTATTGTTAAAGGCCGGCGCTGGCGAGGTGCATATATGGGTGTTGGCAAGAACGCCCTAGCAAGCCATACTGGCCAGCTTTATACAGTCTCTAGATTTTGACCAGAATCGTTATCCAATAAGCTACTTCATACCGATACTGCCACTAGTGCCGTTGCCAGTAATTTTAAAAAGGATAACAGCATCAACTTAGAGCGGGAAGAAAATAGTAGTATTCTAATATTCTACCCGCTACTCGATATTGAAAACTGCGATAATAGCGCCAAAGTTTTGATCAAACTGGCAGTAGCGCAACAATACTTGTTAGTCAGGTTAACTCATAAATCCGTTGCCCGACTTCAGCTACATATAGGCCAACAAGTCTACGCGCAAATAAAAACAGTCGCTCTGCTTAGCGAGCCATGAGAAATTTAATGACTAACCCCCATCCTTACCACAGACTAACACCGGAATTAGTGATTGATGCCGTAGAAAGCACTGGCCGCTTAACCGATCTGCGCATCCTTGCATTAAACAGTTATGAGAATCGGGTTTATCAAGTTGGCATGGACCAAGCTGAGCCAGTTATTGTTAAGTTCTACCGTCCTGAACGGTGGAGTGAAGCGCAAATTTTAGAAGAGCACCAATTTAGCTATGAATTGTTTGATGCTGAAATTCCAGTAGTACCACCGCTAAAGAATGCAAAGGGAAAAACTTTACTTGATTATGACGGCTATCCGTTTGCTATTTATCAACGCCAAGGTGGCCGCGCACCCGAACTAGATGATTTAGATAATCTATTAATTCTTGGGCGACTAATGGGAAGAATTCATGCAGTGGGTGCCCAGCAAGACTTCCAGCATCGTCCAACACTCGATATAAAATCCTTTGCTGAAGACAGCTTTCAATTAATTAGCGAACAGTTTATTCCCAGCGATTTACGTACTGCCTATGTCAGTTTATGCGAAGATTTAATTAAAACCATTAAAGAACAATTTGCACAAACCACAGTTAACGCTATTCGCGTACATGGCGACTGTCATGCCGGCAATATTTTATGGCGCGGCGAATCACCCCACTTTGTCGATTTGGATGATAGCCGTATGGCTCCTGCAATTCAGGATCTATGGATGTTTATGTCTGGCGACAGACAACGCCAAACGGCACAAATCAGCGAACTGGTGGAAGGTTACAACGAATTTTTTGATTTTGATCCAAGACAGCTGCGTTTAATTGAAGCGTTGCGCACTTTACGGATTATTCATTACAGTGCATGGCTGGCAAAACGCTGGCAAGATCCAGCTTTCCCTCACCATTTTCCATGGTTTAATACCGCGCGATATTGGTCGGATCATATTCTGCAATTGAGAGAACAATTTTCTATGGTTAATGAGCCACCGTTACAATTGTTTTAACCGCTAATCTGCCTTACTCGGGAACAACAACGCTCGCAACCAACTGAACAAGGTGTTTTTCTCTAACACCGTTTTATCAACATCATCAAAGAACTGCTGTTGCCCGACAGGATCGGAAAAAAAATCTTTGCGTGTTGTCATTTTTCGTTCGGCATCAATTGCTTTAACCACCGTCGCCGGATTACCCGCTACAATAACATTGGCGGGAACATCTTTACTCACAACAGCGCCAGCAGCAACAATACTATTTTCACCTATGGTGACACCTTTTAGTACTTTACTGCCATCGCCCAACCAGACATTATCTTTAATAATCACCGGCGCTACTTTTTCACTACGACGACTGCGATCATAAATATCATGCCAATCGGAGTCGGTAATATAAACACCGTTAGCCATCATAACGCTATCACCAATAATGATTTTATCGCCAGCAGAAATTCGGCAACCCGGGCTAATCAAGACATAATCACCAATCCGCAATTCCCCCTGATCAGGCTCTCGGCCCCAGACTCCCAGCTTCACCCTATCAGCCGGCTCACCAATAATGGTAGCGCATTGACCTATAGAAATATTAGGGCCTGAAATAGCTACATACCACGGCTTCATAATGGTGTGGTGATCCCCTAGCTCATCACAAGCCGGACGCAAAAAATGGTTGGCATACCAACGGCGAAAGCGAAGGTAATTTTTTTTAACCCAATAGGGGCGTCTATCCTGTCGCATAAATATCTCAAACTCATTATTTTAAAAAGCAGTCTGACAGTAGGCTGTTAATTTCGCAATAACTGGATACCTATCCCTGCTATAATCGCAGCCCGTTCGATATAAAGAAGATCACTGTGCCAGACTCTCGCATTATCACTAGCAACCAACAGCAGCTCCACCACAATCTGGAGCCGGTGGTTCGACGGCATTTAAACACCCGTTTTCAACGACCCTACCCCGATTACAGCCTCGAAGTTTTTGCACAAGCCAAACAGCGCCTTAGCCAGCATCAAGGCGAAATTATTCTCGACTCTTTTTGTGGCGTCGGTGAAAGCACCGTCAATCTCGCCAGACAATATCCCAATGCTCTAGTCATAGGGATCGATAAATCGGTTGCCAGACTCAATAAACACGATGATCACTACCGGCAATCAGGGATTGATAATTACCTACTGCTGCGCGCAGATGTCGATGATTTTTGGCGGCTGGCGGTTGAAGATGGCTGGCACCTTGCGCGCCACTGTCTGTTTTACCCTAACCCTTGGCCCAAGTCCTGTCATTTCAAGCGCCGGATTCATGGCTCTCCCTTGTTCGCTACGCTGTTAGCACTGGGAGGCGAAGTGGAAGTACGCAGTAACTGGCCTATTTATTTACAGGAATTTGCTGCCGCACTGGCAATCGCCGGCCATAGTGCCACCCTTGAAGAGTTTACTCCGAAACCATCCATCACCCCGTTTGAACGTAAATACCATGAATCAGGGCAGCCGCTATGGCAATGTGTTAGCCAATTGGATAAATTTCTCTCTTGATTAAGCGCTAATCAGCCTCCACAATTAACAACAGCAGTCAATATTCGACCACGGACACTTTGTCATGGCTACACAACCGATTTCTATTAACGCTGACAACGACAGTATTTGGCTTAGTATTCGCGAGGAAACCGAGCAAACCGTTAGCAAGGAACCCTTGCTAACCAGTTTTCTTCACTCCACGATTCTGAATCACCAATCACTGGAGTGTGCGTTAAGTTTTCATCTGGCGCATAAACTTGATAGCCCAACCGCCTCGGCGCTATTGCTACGTGAAGTGTTTGAACAGGCACTTAAAACGGATACCCATATCGGCAAGGCTATACGCTGTGACTTGCGAGCGGTTATGGAGCGCGATTCTGCCTGCCATACCTACTCTATTCCCTTTTTGTACTTTAAAGGCTTTCATGCTTTGCAGGCTTATCGGGTTGGCCACTGGCTGTGGCAGCAGGGCCGAGAAGAACTTGCTTTGTTTTTGCAAAATGCTGTTTCCACACAATTCGGGGTCGACATTCATCCAGCCGCCAATATTGGTCATGGTGTGCTGCTAGATCATGGTACCGGTGTAGTCATTGGTGAAACGGCTGTCGTTGGCAATAACGTGTCTATCTTGCAATCTGTGACTCTGGGCGGCACAGGAAAACAAGAAGGTGATCGCCATCCCAAAATAGGCGACGGCGTCTTAATCAGTGCCGGTGCAAAAATTCTTGGCAATATCCAAATTGGCACTGGCGCAAAAGTCGGTGCCGGCAGTGTGGTACTGCAAGACGTACCGGCACATACCACTGTCGTTGGTGTTCCTGCCAAGGAAATTGGTCATCCAACTACTGACCAGCCGGCGCTGGACATGAATCACGGCATCAACTGTGATATGGATGACGATTAAGGCTACACAGCCTATGGTGTACAGTGAGGTGTTTTCCCCTGCTGGCGCGCACGGTTATACACATCTACAGCCGCTGCCATATTCTCCTGCAAACCTTTGATACGATTCTTATTGGACGGATGTGTCGACATAATTTCCGGCGGAGCACCGTCGGAATTGGCCGCCATGTTATGCCAGAGCATAACACTGGCACGGGGATCAAAACCGGCCGTTGCCATTAATTTTAAACCCATTAAATCGGCTTCGATTTCATGCACACGACTGTAGGGAAGCTGTACACCATACTTTGAACCTGCGCCTAAAACGGCCATAAGTTGATCGGTGCCTTCAAATACAGCACCTAATAATTGCTGGCTAGCCTGTGAAGCATAGCCGATCGACATTCGTTCGTTACCATGCTGGGCGAGAACATGACCAACTTCATGACCAATAATCGCAGCTAACTGATCTTGGTTGTTAGCTACCGTTAAGATGCCGGTGTGTACGCCTATTTTATTACCAGGCAAGGCAAAGGCATTGGCACTGTCATCTTTAAAAACCACCACTTCCCAGTCACGCTGTTGATCTTCAGCTAATACCGCCGTTACGGCATTGGCCACACAGTCCACATAGTCATTAGTGGCAACGGCTTTTTCTATCTCGGCATTTTTCTTCATTTTGGCAAAAGCGGCCGCACCCATTTTATCCATTTCGTTTGCCGACACTAATAACAGTTGTGAACGACCGGTTGGCGATGTGGTACAGGCCACTGTCATCAAGGCGAGTAAAACAATGGCAAGAGGCTTCATAAATCTATCCAATGACCGTAACATTGAGCGCGGGTTATGAGAATAAATTTTATAGCGATTACCGGCAAGCAACAATTGTTTCGGACGGTAACGCGCATTATGTAGCGTACTCTTCCAGCAAACGGCTTAAGGCATCAAAACCACCGATATACTGACGACCATGAAAAATTTGTGGCACGGTAGTCACGGGGCCGCCGACTGTTTTTTCAAGGTCAGCCTGACTAATAGCCTCTTTATTGATATCGACATAGCGATAGCTCAACCTCTTGATATCACAGAGCTCTTTGGCCCGGCGGCAAAAACCGCAATCTTCTTTTCCAAATATCGTAAACCTTGGCATCATATTGCTCCTCTATTAAATGATGACAACAGTATGCCGCCACACTGAATATTATAAAAGTTAATTATAATTATAATATTGATAATTTTTAACTATTATTAAAATGCAGCTACAATTGATGTCGCCTGAGCGATCGCCTATATTGATGCCTCTGATCCATCACTTCCAGAGGCCACCATGCCGTTACTGTTAGGCATCCAACGGTTGTTTTTTTTCTCCATCTGCATAGCGCTGGCTGGTTGTCAGACTAGCAGCAATGTCATCGTGGATTATGATACCGGCACCGATTTCTCTAACTTTCAGACTTACGACTGGCTGGCAGCCGATAAGGGAACGGCCAACGATATTGATCCATTACTTGCCCAGCGAGTTCAGCAGGCTTTAAGAACCAAGCTGTTAGATGCCGGTTTTCATCAAGCTGTTAGTCAACAGCAGGCGGATATCTGGGTGCGCTACCAGATTGCCGCTCAGACCCGATCGCAGCAACCGCAATCAGGCGGCAGTATAAGTTTTGGCGGTGGTAGTGGCGGCAATACGACGATGGGGGTTTCATTGAGCTTTCCTCTTGGTGGCGATATCGCTGTCAAAGAGGTTGAACTGATGATTGATCTTGTTAATGTTAAGAACAACAAACTGATATGGCGCGGCAGCAAAATTTTTAAACTGGCCAAACAATCGCCAGCAGAAATGACTGCGGTGGTTGATGCCGCTGTAGCTGAGATTCTGGCGTTTTACCCACCGAAACGCATCAATAAGACTTATTGATGATAGGGTTCGGACAGTTCATGTACCGATTCAATAAATGCTCTGGCATGTTCCGGATCAACTTCCGGGGTAATACCGTGACCTAAATTAAATACATGGCCGCTACCGTTGCCAAAACCTGCAAGAATTGTTTTCACTTCTTCCCGAATACGTTCTGGCGCTGCATATAACATCGTTGGATCCATATTGCCCTGTAGCGCCACCTTATCACCTACACGCTTGCGCGCGCTGCCAATATCGGTTGTCCAATCCAGGCCTAAAGCAGTGGTACCTGTATCTGCAATCGCTTCCAACCACTGGCCGCCGTTTTTGGTAAATAAAATCACCGGCACTTCACGGCCTTCATGTTCACGGATCAAACCATTAACGATGTTTTGCATATAGTTGAGTGAAAATTCTTTATAGGCATTATGGCTGAGCGCGCCACCCCAAGTATCAAAAATTTGTACCGCCTGTGCGCCAGCTTTAATTTGACCATTAAGGTAGGAAGTGACGCTACGAGCCAATTTATCCAGCAACGCATGCATGGTGTTGGGCTCATTAAAGGCTAAGGCTTTGGCCAAACGAAAATCTTTTGATGAACCACCTTCGACCATATAAGTGGCCAGTGTCCAGGGGCTGCCAGAAAAACCGATCAGCGGCACCCGACCATTGAGCTCTTTGCGAATGGTGCTAACGGCATCCATCACATAGCCTAAATCTTTTTGTGGGTCAGGTACCGGTAGCGCTTCAACATCCGCCGCTGATCTAACGGTTTTTTTAAACCGCGGACCTTCACCGGTTTCAAAATATAAACCCAGGCCCATTGCATCGGGAATAGTTAAAATATCAGAGAATAAAATCGCGGCATCTAATGAAGGGTAACGATCAAGCGGTTGCATGGTGACTTCGCAGGCAAACTCAGGATTCATACACAGCGACATAAAATCACCGGCTTTGGCGCGGCTGGCCCGATACTCCGGCAAATAACGCCCCGCCTGACGCATCATCCACACTGGTGTTACATCAACGGGCTGTTTTAATAAGGCACGTAAAAAGCGATCGTTTTTTAACTCGGACATACTGCCTTTACCTTCCACAGGAACTAATCACTCAATGCAAAAAAGGCACGGTAACCCTGCCTTAAAAGAATCAATCAGGGGTTAGTGGGTTATACTTCCAAATAATCCAAAATACCTTCGGCAGCCTGACGTCCTTCCCAGATCGCAGTGACCACCAGATCAGAACCGCGCACCATATCACCGCCGGCAAATATTTTCGGGTTGGCGGTCTGGAATTTATAGGTCTGCTCTTCTTCCGCGATAACACCTTGCCAACTGTTAGTCGTCACGGCAAAGTCTTTTAACCACGCCGGAGGATTTGGCTGAAAACCAAAGGCCACCAACACCACATCCGCTGCAATAACTTCTTCACTACCCGGAATCGGCTCAGGGCGACGACGGCCATTGTCATCGGGCTCACCTAAACGCGTGGTGACCATTTTAATGCCTTCGACTTTATCGTTACCGACAATAGCGACAGGCTGGCGATTGAACAAAAACTCTACTCCTTCCTCTCTGGCATTGGCCACTTCGCGGCGAGAACCGGGCATGTTTTCTTCATCGCGGCGGTAAGCACAGGCCACTTGACTGGCTCCCTGACGAATAGAAGTCCGGTTACAATCCATCGCGGTATCACCACCACCAAGAACAACCACCTTTTTGCCTTTAACACTAATATAATCAGCGGGATCTTTTTCAAAACCCAAGTTGCGGTTAACGTTTGAAATCAAAAATGGCAGTGCATCATAAACACCGTCAAGGTCTTCACCGGGAAAACCCCCTTTCATATATTTATAAGTACCCATACCCATAAATACCGCATCGTACTCATCCATTAGCGACTGCATACTAATGTCTTTACCGACTTCTGTGTTGAGGCGAAATTCGATACCCATCTCTTCAAACACTTCGCGACGACGGGACAGTACGCTTTTTTCTAATTTAAATTCGGGAATACCAAATGTTAGTAGGCCACCAATTTCCGGGTATAAATCAAACACTACCGGTTTAACCCCTGCGCGCACCAAAACATCGGCACAGCCCAAGCCGGCAGGACCTGCACCAATAATGGCGACTTTTTTATCCGTCCAAACACGTCCTGACATATCCGGACGCCAACCCATGGCCAAGGCCGTATCGGTAATATATTTTTCTGTAGAACCAATGGTGACCGCACCAAAACCATCATTCAAAGTACAAGCGCCTTCACATAAACGATCTTGCGGGCATACCCGACCACAGACCTCAGGCAGGGTGTTAGTTTGATGAGATAGTTCAGCCGCTTCAAATAAGTTGCCCTCAGATACTAACTTTAACCAGTTCGGAATAAAGTTATGCACTGGGCACTTCCACTCGCAATAGGGATTACCACACTCTAGACAACGGTGTGCTTGATCCTGTACTTCTTCTTTTTGGTAAGGTTCATAAATCTCTACATACTCGGTGGTGCGAGCATGTATAGGCTTCTTTGCCGGACCTTTACGGTCGACCTCAACAAATTGGAAATTATTACTTAAACGTTCAGCCATAAAAAAGTCTCGTCGCTTATTCCGGGCGTTGCTTGATTGTGTCTAGTAGCGTATCGACGCTGGCAGCTTTGGGTTTCACCAACCAAAACTTACCGACAAAATCAGCCCAGTGATCGAGAATATGCTGCCCCCATTGGGAGCCAGTCTCATTAATAAAAGTTTGAATATTGTTGCGCAGGTGATTGCGATATGCCTCTAAATGTTCGCTATTGATACGCTGGATTTCTACCAATTCGTTATTGTAACGATCAACAAAACGATTGCTCTGATCCAACACATAAGCAAAACCACCGGTCATACCCGCACCAAAGTTAACCCCGGTATCACCCAGTACGGTGATATTGCCGCCAGTCATATATTCACAACAGTGATCTCCGGCACCTTCAACAACGGCAAAAGCACCCGAGTTACGAACACCGAAACGCTCACCGGCCGTACCAGCGGCAAACAATTGTCCGCCGGTTGCACCGTATAAACAGGTATTGCCAATAATAGAGGTTTCCTGCGAGGCAAATTCGCTGACCTTAGGCGGGTAGATCACCAGTTTACCACCGGCCATACCTTTGCCGACATAGTCGTTGGCATCGCCTTCCAGATACAAATGCAAGCCACCCGCATTCCAGACACCAAAGCTTTGACCAGCGGTACCGCTTAGCTTTAGTTTGATCGGCGTATCCGCCATACCCTGATTGCCATAACGCTTGGCGATTTCACCGGACAAACGTGCACCGATAGAACGGTCACAATTAGTGATATCAAAACTAAATTCACCACCGGCCTTGTTGTCGATCGCATCAATCGTCGCCGCTACCATCGCTTCCGCTTTGACGCCTTTATCAAAAGGATCATTGGATGCAGCATGACAGAATTCTGGCTGATCTTCGGCGGCCGGATCTTTGTATAGAATCGGCGCAAGGTCGAGATTACCCTGCTTTTCAGTAAAGCCGTCAAGAGCTTCTAATAAATCCGTACGCCCAATTAATTCTTCAATCGAACGCACGCCAATTTGTGCCATCCACTCCCGCGTTTCCATAGCAAGAAAGCGGAAGAAGTTCATCACCATTTCTACCGTGCCGATAAAATGCTCATCACGCAGATAATCATTTTGAGTCGCCACACCGGTGGCACAGTTATTGAGGTGACAAATACGCAGATACTTACACCCTAAGGCCACCATGGGGGTGGTACCAAAACCATAACTTTCTGCACCAAGTATGGCAGCCTTGATCACATCTAGGCCGGTTTTCAAACCACCGTCGGTTTGTACTTTGACCACGCCGCGTAAACCATTGGAGCGCAAAGCTTGTTGCGCTTCAGACAAACCTAGCTCCCAGGGAGAGCCGGCATGACGAATAGAGGTTAATGGACTTGCCGCAGTGCCGCCGTCGTAACCGGAGATAGTAATTAAATCGGCATAGGCTTTGGCTACACCGGCTGCGATGGTGCCAACTCCAGGTTCTGAAACCAATTTAACCGAAACTTGCGCGCTGGGATTAACTTGCTTTAAGTCATAAATTAGCTGCGCCAAATCTTCGATAGAATAAATATCATGATGCGGCGGCGGTGAAATCAAGGTCACACCAGGTACCGCGTAACGCAGACGGGCGATTAGTTTATTCACTTTACCGCCCGGCAGCTGACCACCCTCACCGGGTTTTGCACCTTGCGCCACTTTAATTTGCAGCACTTCAGCATTAACCAAATAATGCGGCGTAACACCAAAGCGACCTGAAGCAACCTGTTTAATTTTTGAGGTGCGCTCGGTACCGTAGCGAACAGGATCTTCACCCCCCTCACCGGAATTGGAACGACCACCTAAACGGTTCATCGCTGTGGCTAAAGCCTCATGAGCTTCCGGGCTTAATGCACCCAATGACATACCGGCTGAATCAAACCGCGGCATAATCGATTCTATCGATTCAACTTCATCCAAAGCGATCGGTTTAATATCTTTTTTCAACGCTAACAAATCACGCAGTGAAGCTACGGGGCGGTCATTAACCAACGCAGCATAGGTTTTCCACTTTGCATAATCGCCGGTTGAAACAGCGTCCTGCAAACCTTTAATCACATCGGGATTAAACGCATGGTATTCCTTGCCATGAACATATTTCAGCAATCCACCCTGATCAATTTGCTTGCGGGCAATCCATGCCGCTTTAGCCAGCTGGGCCTGTTCGCTCTCAAGGTTTGCAAAGTCACTGCCTTGAATACGGCTGGCAACGCCTTTAAAACAAAGATCAACCACATCGCTACCCAAACCAACGGCTTCGAATAATTGGGCACCACGGTAAGAGGCGATGGTGGAAATACCCATCTTTGACATAATTTTTAGCAGGCCTTTGTTAAGGCCCTTGCGATAATTAATATGCGCTTGTACTGGGTCACCTAATAATTCACCGACGCGAATCATTTCATCCAGCACGCTATAGGATAGATAAGGGTAAACAGCGGTCGCACCAAAACCAAACAAACAGGCAAACTGATGAGAGTCACGGGCTGAGCCACTTTCAATAATCAGGTTGGTATCGCAACGCAGGCCCTGCTCGATTAAGCGATGGTGAACGGCACCGGTGGCTAATAAACTATGTACCGGCAACCAGCCCGGCTGTAAGTTACGATCCGACAATACCAGTAATACGGTACCGGCACGGACCGCGGCTTCCGCTTGTGCGGCAATCTCTGCTACTGCCTGTTGCAAATCTTTTTCTGCGGGATCAAAGCTTAACTCGATAGTCTGACTATCATAGCCCTGTTTATCCACCGCCATCAGGCGCTGAAATTTATCGGGTGAAAGCACCGGTGTGGTTAAAATAATACGATCGGCATGATCCGCATCTTCTTCAAAAATATTTTTTTCAACACCCAGACAAGTTTCCAAACTCATCACGATCGATTCCCGCAAAGGATCAATCGGCGGATTGGTTACCTGCGCAAATTTCTGGCGAAAGTAATCGTAAAGAGAACGCTGTTGGCGCGAGAGCACCGCCATTGGGGTATCGTCGCCCATGGAACCAACCGCCTCATTACCTGCTTCAGCCAGTGGGCGTAACACCTGCTCGCGCTCTTCAAAGCTGACCTGAAACATTTTTTGGTATACAGGAATATCTTCAGCCGAAATCAGATCAGGCTTTTGTGCTGGCTCAAAGGTCGACTCTATTCGGGTGGCATTTTCTTTCATCCACTGTTTATAGGGCTGACCCGTTTTTAGCTGCTGATCAATATCTTTGGTATGCAGCAATTTGCCAGCTTGAGTATCAACCGCCAGAATTTGTCCGGGGCCAACACGGCCTTTGGCGACCACATCTTCCGGCTTATAGTCGTAGGTGCCGATTTCTGAGGCCAATGTAATAAAACCATTTTTGGTAATAACATAACGAGCTGGACGCAGACCGTTTCTATCCAACATACAAACAGCGTAACGGCCATCGGTCATTACAATACCGGCAGGGCCATCCCAAGGCTCCATATGCATGGAGTTATATTCATAGAAGGCTCTGAGATCGGCATCCATATGCTCCATATTTTGCCAAGCGGGAGGGACTAACATCCGCACTGCGCGAAACAGATCCATGCCGCCAGCCAATAACACTTCCAGCATATTATCCATACTGGAGGAGTCAGAACCGGTGCGATTAACCAGCGGACTGATGCTAGCAATGTCCGGCAGCCGCTCAGTCTCAAATTTGCTGGCGCGGGCATCAGCCCAATTGCGATTGCCTTCAATGGTATTGATCTCACCATTATGGGCTAACAGGCGGAACGGTTGCGCCAGCGGCCAACGCGGCAAGGTGTTAGTCGAGAAACGCTGGTGAAAAACACAAATAGCGGTTTCTAAACGTGGGTCCGCCAAGTCCGGATAGAATTTTGGTAAATCCACCGGCATCACTAAGCCTTTGTAGGAAATAACCGAAGCAGAAAAACTGGAAATATAAAAATCTTCATCATTGGCCAGCGCCAATTCAATTTTACGACGGACAATATATAACTGGGTGGCCAGAGCCTGTTCGTCAGTTTCTTGGGTGTTAATAAAGAGTTGCTCAATGCTAGGTAAGCTGGATAGAGCAATTTCACCACAATAGGCGGTGTCGGTTGGCACCACTCGCCAGCCCGCTGAACACAAGCCATGCTCTGCCAAAATAGTATCAACGGCTTGACGGGCAGCGGCAGCTTTTGCCTGATCTTTGCTTAAGAAAATCTGCGCCACACCATACTGCGCCGACAGTTCGGCCCCGCAACTCTCTTTTGCGACCGTACGAAGGAAGCTATCTGGCTTCTTTATTAATAAACCACAGCCATCACCGGTTTTACCATCCGCCGCAATACCACCACGGTGAGTCATGCAGGTTAAGGACTCAATCGCGGTGCGTAATAGTTCATAACTGGGCTTGCCTGCCATATCGGCAATAAGGCCAAAGCCACAGTTGTCACGGACGTCTTCAGGTCGGTAAAGGCCTGTACTCATATAACGAATCTCGCCAAAAAATCTTTTGTAAAATCAAAAAGATACAACGACAGCAGGACAAAATTCTGCCCTGCGCAGGAAAAAAGGGAGGACATTCTACACGCATGGCTCTGAGGTGACAAACTTGGAAAGGAAAAGGTTATTTTTTGATCATAGGGATAAACCAGCCCTAAAACACGGCCTTATAGCCGATTACTGCGGATATCCTTTTGCACACTGGCAACACTTCGCACCCAGGGGCGAAGTTTTTGTAGCTCTGCGGGCAGGGTTTTGACAGCGGCATGCGCGGCTGGCTTATCGCTGTATGAGCCTGTCACGACAACAAACCAAGGCTTGCCCTTCAGACGGGCCTGAAAATAAGTGACCGGCAGGCGATTGATATAGCGTTTAACGAACTCTCTGGCACGCGTCTCTTCCACTGAGCCAAACAGCTGTAGTAGGTAGTTTGTTTGTGGATAGGCCAATAGGCGCTGTTCTCGCACCGGCATGGATGGGGTGGCGGCTATTACCGGAGCGGCTTTGGGCTCAGTCTTTTTAGCCGGAGCTGGCTTGGTTTGCATAGCCGCCTCGGCAATATCGGGCTGTTTAACCGGCTCGATGTCAGTAATTTCATCCACAAC